>NZ_JAEFCE010000015.1:0-93981 GCF_016406055.1 Vibrio sp. IB15 | reverse complement strand
AATAGTTCAAAAAAAATCCCCAAGCGTGGCTTAGGGATTTGTGTATAAGAGACAGGCTCATTGAGCAGGCTTTTAAGCTTCTTGATTGAGAGCTTGTCTACTGAAAGCTAGCGAAGGCTTTCGAAGAACTCATCACTGGCTTCAAAATCACCGTTGATCGTAACTAGGGTGCCAGTAGCATCAAAGTTCACGACGAGGTTTTTCTGAATCGGGTCTTCATGACCTTTTTGGTGGTGGTAAATGTAGTACCACGTATCTGGGTAGCCATTTTCGATAAGCATAGGTGAGCCCATAACGTAACGAACTTGTGTTTTTGTCATGCCAAACTTGAGCTGGTCGACAGCTTCTTGTTCAACATAGTTACCCTGATTGATGTCAATTCGATAAACCAACTTCTCTAGTAGAGAGCAACCGGTCAACATTGTTAGTGCAAGTGGAACTGCAACTAACCACTTTTTAATTCGCATAGTTTGAGATCTTTCTTCGCTAAAATACTGTCTGATAATAAACAAGCTCCAGCAAGAAGTAAAAAGCTCCTTGCGCTTTGAGCTTGTTATGACTGGCAATTTTGAATTTAGTTGCAAAATTACCAATATTTTTCGTTAAATTATCAGAAAGTTGCTGAAGATTTAATCTAAGCTGCGACTAATAACTCTTTTGCGTTGGCAAGGGTCGACTCGGTAATTTGGCTGCCACCAAGCAGTCGAGCCAGCTCTGAAACGCGTTGTTGCTCATCAAGTGTGTGCATTTGAGTTTCGGTTTTACCTGATTTCGTGTTCTTTGCCACAAACAGCTGTTGGTGACCGCAACCGGCAACTTGAGGTAAGTGAGTCACACACATTACCTGAGTTGATTCGCCCAGCTTACGCAGCATCTTGCCGACTACAGCGGCGGTTGGGCCACTGATACCCACATCCACTTCATCGAAAATCAGACTTGGTGTATCGACTTTTTGTGCAGTGATCACCTGAATCGCTAATGAAATACGTGATAGCTCACCACCAGACGCCACTTTAGCGATTGGTTGCATCGGCTGGCCTGGGTTGGTAGACACAATAAAGGTCACGTTATCCATACCCAATGGTGAAGGGTGAGTGTTGGTGTTGTTTACTTCAATCGCAAACTGCGCTTTTTCCATGCTGAGCTCGTGCATGCTTTGCGTGATCAGCTTGTTTAGCTCTTTTGCGTAACGAGCGCGAGATTTATGCAGCTTCTCAGACTTTGCTACGAATGATTGGTATTGGTTTTCAACGTCATTCGCTAACTCTTCAAGCTTTTCATCAGAGCAATCCAATGCTTCAACTTGTTGTAGTAAGTCTTGGTGGTGTTTATACAGCTCTTCAGGCAATACGTGGTGTTTACGTGCCATCGACATCACTTTAGAGAAGCGTTCTTCAACGTAAGCCATGCGACCTGGGTCGACATCGATGCTATCAAGATAAGTTCTTAGCTCGCTGTTGGTCTCTTCAATCTGAATAATGGCCTCAGACAGCATATCTGGTAGTTCAGCAAGTCGCTCGTCTAATTCTGCTAGTTGAATTAGGGAGTGATTGGCCGATTGCAGAATACCAAGCGCATTAACTTCTTCACCTTCGTAAATAAGCTCGATAGCTTGCTGGCAGGTTGAGGCCAATTCTCCGCTATTGGCGAGACGCTTATGCTCTTGTTCGAGCTCTTCATATTCTTCCTCCCCAATAGATAACTCGTTTAACTCTTTGATTTTGTATTCAAGAAGCTGTTTCTGAGCTTGGTTTTGTTGGCTGTTTTCACGTAACTCTTTTAGGTGGTTGTCTGCTTGGCGCCAAGTTTGATAAGCATTACGTGTCGATTTCAATAAGTTTAAATGGCCTGCGTATTGGTCAAGCATTGCCATTTGGTAGTCGCTTTTCATCAGCTGGTGATGCGCGTGCTGGCCATGAATGTTGATCAGTAGTTGTCCTAGTGATTTCAATTGTGAAAGAGGAACCGGGCTACCGTTAATGAATGCGCGAGAGCGACCTTCTTTAGAGATGGTTCTGCGCAGGATGCATTCAGTGCCGTCTAGAAGTTCGTTATCTTCTAACCAGCGAGTTGCATGCAGATTGTTCTCAAGTAAAAAAGCAGCACTGACTTCGGTTTTTTCTTCACCTTGTCTTACCATTCCTGCATCGGATCTCCCTCCAAGACACAAACCCAAAGCATCGATTGCGATAGATTTACCCGCACCAGTTTCCCCGGTGATTGTTGTCATGCCTTTAGAAAGTTCTAGCTGTAAAGACTTAACAATAGCGAAATTATTAACACTTAAATGAGCCAGCATTTTTATTTACCTGTATAACTGAACAATACTGTATATAAGCTCAGTATATACTGTTTCTTTATACAGTAAAGTCGACAGGTGAAAATTTTTTGTGATAGCTCTCAGAATTGTACTTGTCTGTAGATCACTGAAACCACTATAGATTCCCAACTCAGTCGTTCCTCCTTCTTGGGAATGACGATCTCTAGGATAGGCGTGAAGGCAGAGTTGGTGGGCGTTATAAAGGTAATAAAAAAGGCTAACGAATATCGTCAGCCTTTGAAATTTTTGGTTGTTGCTAGTGCCGTTGAGTTAGAACAGCTTACTCGACCAGCCCAGTTTGTTACGTAGGACATGGTAGTAGTTGTAGTCTTTCGGGTGGATCAGCTTGAGCACATTTGGGCTTTGGTAAATGTGGATCTCGTCGCCTGGAGATACAGGTAGCGAGATTTGACCATCGCAACTGACTTCTTGAGTGCCGCGGTTATCAGGCGATACGATCAGTTTAATGTGACGTTTCCCATCGACAACAAGTGGTCGGCTTGAAAGCGTGTGTGGGAACATGGGTACCAAAGAGATGGCATTCAAGCTTGATGATAAGATTGGACCGCCGCCAGAAAGTGAGTAGGCGGTAGAACCGGTTGGTGTCGACACGATCAAACCATCAGAACGCTGCGAGAAAGCGAAGCTGTCGTCGATGTACACTTCAAACTCGATCATGTGCGCGACTTGACCGGGGTGAAGTACCGCTTCGTTGAGTGCCGCATTATGGCTTTTTATTTGGCCATGGCGGTGGATCTCTGTTTCAAGCAGGAAGCGTTCTTCTTCCATGAACTCGCCTTTGAGAACATCGGTCAGTGCACTTTGGAAGTTTTCTGGGTTGAGATCGGTCAGGAAGCCAAGGTTACCTCGGTTCACACCAATCACTGAAATATCGAAACGAGACAAGATTCGAGCGGCGCCGAGCATGTTTCCGTCACCACCGACAACAATGGCGAGATCGGCGCGTTTACCTAAGTCGACCAGGCTAGAAAAATGTTCTTTTGGGATATCGTCTAAAATACTGGCGAGTCTGTCATCCACAAACACTTGATAACCTTCAGCACTCAACCACTGATAGAGTTCTCTATGAGTCTGAATTGCTTGCTGATCTCGAGGTTTACCAATAATGGCGATCACTTCAAATGGCTTTTTCATAAGGTTTCCAAACGAATTAGGCTTGAATCAAAATTCTTCATCCCCATAATAAAGGCAAGTTGAACGTCTATGCGAGTGTTTTATATCAATTTGAGGCGCAAACCCGCCTGTCACTTGCATTGGAAACGAATTCTGGAGATATCATGAGCAACGAAGAAAACAAAGTAACCGAAGAAGAACTAGATCAGATCATTGCTGAAGCAGAAAAAGTTGAAGAAGCTGAACTGAACGCAGACGCTGCTGATGAGCAGGAAGCAAAGATTGCTCAACTAGAAGCGGCATTGCTAGCTAGCGAAACTAAAGTGAAAGAGCAGCAAGACTCTGTTCTTCGCGCTAAAGCTGAAGTTGAAAACATGCGTCGACGTAGCGAGCAAGAAATTGATAAAGCGCGTAAATTCGCTTTGAACAAGTTTGCTGAAGGCCTACTGCCTGTTATCGACAACCTTGAGCGTGCAATGCAAGCTGCAGACGCTGAAAACGAAGTGGTTAAGCCACTATACGAAGGTGTTGAGCTTACGCACAAAACATTCGTAGACACAGTTGCTAAGTTTGGTCTTAAAGAGATCAACCCTGAAGGTGAAGCGTTCAACCCTGAATTCCACCAAGCGATGTCTATCCAAGAAAGCCCAGATCACGAATCAAACACGGTTATGTTCGTGATGCAAAAAGGCTACGAGCTAAACGGTCGTGTAGTTCGCCCTGCAATGGTAATGGTCGCTAAGTAATTGAGTGGTGCTCGTTAAGTGAAAGGTTCGACTTTTTACTGATCAAGCTAGCTGCAGTTACAACATAATTCACTAGTTGATGTGAAATAAGAAGAGAGGTTTATGCCTCTCTTTTTTTGTGCCTGTCACTTGAGAATCCGCGTAAATAGCCCTTCAAAGTGCATTAAGGATGTCGTTCTTTTTATTTCATACAGAACAGCGGTTTAGAGTTTTGTGTTATGAAACTGGTTGTTAATAAGAAAATGTTTTGATGTCACAATTGTGATATTTTTGTAAACAAGTGCTTTTAATTGTTATCTTTGTATGTAAAATCCACTGCCATATAGCGATATTACTCGCATATACAACTATAAAAGTACAAATTTTAAACACAACAAACTGGAGAAGAACGATGGATAAATCGCTCTCAAGTAAGATTTTTGTAGGCCTATTTGTCGGCCTGATTATTGGTACTGCTATTCAGTACCTATTCAGCGGAATCGCTATTTTTGACACTTACCTACTTGGTGCTGCGGAAGGCGCTGGTGGTATGTTCGTATCACTTATCAAGTTGTTGGTAGTGCCTCTTGTATATGTATCTATTGTTTGCGGTATCGTTGAACTAAAGGATATCCGTTCATTTGGTCGTCTTGGTGGTAAAACCTTTGGTCTTTACATTATTAACACCATCATCGCGATCTCAGCTGCTCTAACGATTGGTCTTATTTTCCAACCTGGCGCTGGTGCAAACCTAGCGGGTACGGTTTCTGAGACGATTGCACTTACAACAACAGAAACACCAGACATCTTCTCTCTTGTTGTGAACATCGTTCCTAGCAACCCAGTACAAGCATTCGCAAGCGGCGACATGCTACAAATCATCTTCATGGCGATTCTGACTGGCCTTGCTATTCAAGCGCTTGATTCTCGTGGTGGCCCAGCTATCAAGACGTTCAAGATGGCTAACGAAATCATGATGAAGCTTATCGGCCTAGTAATGAGCCTAGCGCCATACGGTGTATTCGCTCTGATGATTCAACTAGGTGCAACGCTGGATGCAAATACGCTAATGTCAGTAGCTGGCTACGTAGCGCTTGTTGTTGCAATGCTTGTGTTCTGGATCTTCTTCTTCTACCCAATGATGGTGGGTTCATTCACTGGTATTTCTCCAAAGCAGTTCCTACGTGCAACTCGTGAGCAGGTTCTATTCTCACTATCTACTGCAAGTTCGAACGCGACTATCCCAGTAACAATGCGCACTCTTACTGACAAGCTAAACGTATCTAAGTCAGTAGCTGGCTTCGGTGTACCACTAGGTGCAACAATGAACATGTCTGGTGTATCTATCTACATCGCACTAGCAACTATGTTCGTAGCAAACGCATTTGGTCAGCCAATCAACACTGCTGATATCTTCACTCTAGGTCTAACTATCCTGCTACTGTCTATCGGTGCTGGTGGTGTTCCAGGTGGCGGTGTAGTAATGGTAGGTGTTCTATTGCACCAACTAGGTCTACCACCAGAAGGTCTAGCTATCGTTGCTGCTGTTGACCGTATCTGTGACATGTTCTGTACTTCTTCAAACGTAGTGGGTGACACAGCGGTAAACACTATCGTTGCTAAATCTGAAAATGAAATCGGCGTTGAAGCAGACGAAGAAGTTGAACTGAAGAAAGCAGAAGCTTAATTAAAAGTTCTTCCTTCTATAGACAATGTCTATGTAGAAAGTCTTGATTGAAAACGGAGCCCAAGTGGCTCCGTTTTTTTATTGGGTGATAAATGTAAATCTTGCTTGGAGTACCGTGGGCACAAGCATGGTGCGTTGAATTTTTTCTTCGCCTTGATGGTTAGCCATAAGGCTTTTACAAACAGTACCAGATATTATCCACACAAGGTAAAACGGGGCTTTTGAATCGAATAACGGGTTTAATGGTGTGTTAATGATATGCATTCTTACCTAATCATTCTTTTTATTAAAATAAATGTAAAAAAATCCGTTTTTACCCTTGAAAAGGTATCGTGAGCCCTTATCTATGGTGCATACGAAAGCAAATTGTATTTGCACTTTAATTTTGTGTATTAGGGTTGAATCTCTAATTACCACCCCCACATCAGTGGGTATAGCAAAAACTTAATAGAATATATTTCGGAGATAGCCTGATGGGTAAAATCATTGGTATTGATTTAGGTACTACTAACTCTTGTGTTGCTGTTCTTGACGGCGACAAACCACGCGTAATCGAAAATGCTGAAGGCGAACGTACAACAGCATCAGTAATCGCATACACAGAAGGCGAGACGCTAGTTGGTCAACCTGCAAAACGTCAAGCTGTTACTAACCCTCAAAACACACTGTTCGCTATCAAGCGTCTAATTGGTCGTCGTTTTGAAGATGAAGAAGTTCAACGCGATATCGAAATCATGCCTTTCAACATTGTTAAGGCTGACAACGGTGATGCATGGGTAGAAGCGCAAGGCCAAAAAATGGCTGCTCCTCAAGTATCTGCTGAAGTTCTTAAGAAAATGAAGAAAACAGCTGAAGACTTCCTAGGCGAAGAAGTAACTGGCGCAGTTGTAACTGTTCCTGCTTACTTCAACGATGCTCAACGTCAAGCAACTAAAGACGCTGGCCGTATCGCTGGTCTAGATGTTAAACGTATCATCAACGAACCAACTGCTGCTGCTCTAGCTTACGGTCTAGACAAGCAAGGTGGTGATCGCACTATCGCTGTATACGACCTTGGTGGTGGTACATTCGATATCTCTATCATCGAAATCGATGAAGTAGAAGGCGAGAAGACTTTCGAAGTTCTTTCAACTAACGGTGACACTCACCTTGGTGGTGAAGATTTCGATAACCGCATGATCAACTACCTAGTAGATGAGTTCAAGAAAGAGCAAGGTATCGACCTTAAAGCTGATCCACTAGCAATGCAGCGTGTTAAAGAAGCAGCAGAAAAAGCGAAAATCGAGCTTTCTTCTACTACTCAAACTGACGTAAACCTACCTTACGTTACTGCTGATGCGACTGGTCCTAAGCACATGAACATCAAAGTGACTCGTGCGAAGCTTGAGTCTCTAGTTGAAGACCTAGTACAACGTTCTCTTGAGCCTCTAAAAGTTGCTCTAGCGGATGCTGATCTATCTGTAGGCGAAATCACTGACGTTATCCTAGTTGGTGGTCAAACTCGTATGCCTATGGTTCAAGCTAAAGTTGCTGAGTTCTTCGGTAAAGAAGCTCGTAAAGACGTAAACCCTGACGAAGCAGTAGCAATGGGTGCTGCAGTTCAAGGTGGTGTACTAGCTGGTGACGTTAAAGACGTACTACTTCTAGACGTTACTCCTCTATCTTTCGGTATCGAAACGATGGGCGGCGTAATGACTAAGCTAATCGAGAAAAACACAACTATCCCTACAAAAGCGGATCAAGTGTTCTCTACAGCTGAAGACAACCAAAGCGCGGTAACTATCCACGTACTACAAGGCGAGCGTAAGCAAGCGACTTACAACAAGTCTCTTGGTCAGTTCAACCTAGAAGGTATCCAACCTGCACCACGTGGCATGCCACAAATCGAAGTAACTTTCGACCTAGATGCTGACGGTATCCTAAACGTATCTGCGAAAGATAAAGCGACTGGTAAAGAGCAGAAGATCACTATCCAAGCATCAGGCGGCCTGTCTGAGGAAGAGATCGAAGCAATGGTACAAGAAGCAGAAGCTAACAAAGAAGCGGACAAGAAGTTCGAAGAGCTAGTAACTGCACGTAACCAAGCTGACCAAATGATTCACGGTACTAAGAAGCAAGTAGAAGAAGCTGGTGAAGCTCTACCTGCAGACGAGAAAGAGAAGATCGAAGCAGCTATCGCGGCACTAGAAGAAGTTAAGTCTGGTGACGACAAAGAAGCTATCGACGCTAAAGTTCAAGAACTTATGCAAGCAGCTCAGAAGCTAATGGAAATTGCTCAACAACAAGCTCAAGCACAGCAAGCTGGCGCTGAAGCGGGTGAGCAACCTAAGCAAGACGACGATGTGGTAGACGCAGAGTTTGAAGAAGTTAAAGACGACAAAAAATAATTTTTCGTCGCTATAACACGTGATTTCTGCATCGAAGGTACTCACTTACACTTGTAAGCTCCGTGCCTTCTCCTTGAACTAACGTGTTTTAGCTTAGAAAAGTCGTTTTTCGATTTCTAAATATACGGGCGTCAGAGGTAACTCTCACGCCCGTAAATTTGTATTTAGACTTGTCGATCTAGATAATAGCTTTATTCGGTGATTCAGCCGGCAGAACTTTTATCTAGATTGATACACAGACTACTGAAGTTACTTTTCGGTAGTAGCAATTATTTTGGTGACCTAGAACATGTCAAAACGTGATTTTTACGAAGTATTAGGCGTAAGCCGCGATGCATCAGAGCGCGATATTAAAAAAGCGTACAAGCGCTTAGCAATGAAATTCCACCCGGACCGTAACCAGGGTGATGAGAGCGCAGCGGACAAATTTAAAGAAGTAAAAGTAGCGTACGAGATCTTAACCGATCCTCAAAAGAAAGCAGCTTACGACCAATACGGCCACGCTGCTTTTGAACAAGGCGGTATGGGTGGCGGCGGCGGTTTCGGCGGCGGTCAAGGTGATTTCGGCGATATCTTCGGTGACGTATTTGGCGACATCTTCGGCGGCGGTCGTCGTGGTGGCGGTCAACAACGTGCACAACGTGGTTCAGACCTACGTTACAACATGGAACTGACGCTTGAAGAAGCGGTTCGTGGTGTATCTAAAGAGATTGAAGTACCAACACTGGTTGAATGTGACACTTGTGATGGTAGCGGCGCGAAGAAAGGTTCTTCTGCGCAAACTTGTGGCACTTGTCATGGCCACGGCCAAGTACAAATGCGTCAAGGTTTCTTCGCGGTTCAGCAGACTTGTCCTACTTGTAACGGTAAAGGCAAGATCATCAAAGACCCATGTAACTCTTGTCACGGTCAAGGCCGTAAGCAGAAGACGAAAACACTTAACGTTAAGATCCCTGCTGGTGTTGATACTGGCGACCGTATTCGTCTATCTGGCGAAGGTGAAGCGGGAGAGCAAGGCGCTCCAGCTGGCGACCTATACGTACAAGTTCACGTAAAAGAGCACAACATCTTCGAACGTGACGGCAATAACCTTTACTGTGAAGTACCAGTAAGCTTCTCTATGGCTGCTCTAGGTGGTGAAGTTGAAGTACCAACACTGGATGGTCGTGTAAATCTTAAAGTGCCAGAAGAAACACAAACGGGCCGTATGTTCCGTATGCGTGGCAAAGGTGTGAAAGGTGTTCGTGGCGGCGGTGTGGGTGACCTAATCGTTAAGCTAGTGGTTGAGACTCCAGTGAAGCTAAGCTCTCGTCAGAAAGAACTTCTACGTGAGTTTGAAGAGACATGTGGCGGCGAAGCGGCAAGCAAGCACAAGCCTAAGTCTGAAGGTTTCTTCAGCGGCGTTAAAAACTTCTTCGATGACCTAACTAAGTAATTAGGTTATTGAAATATTAAGTTATCGATACTTTAACTTAATGACGAAAATAGAAAGCCTGCTCTTGTAGCAGGTTTTTTTGTGTCTGTAGAAAAGAGAAAAGTGGTCACACATGGTGCTGATTGGCTTACCTCATTATGTCCAACACGCTTCTGGCTCTGAGACACCAGAGTGGTGTAGCTCCAAAATATCAGTCGTTGAATCTAAGCAGTCATCATTAGTTTGTGGGGCGTGCGGCTCAGCTTGAATAGTATAGGTGGTGCTGCTTGCTGAGATAGCGAGCGTGTATCGGCTTGTATCTGTATCACAAAAACTGCATGTCCCGGCGGAAATAATCCCTTGGGCTGCGGATGCATAATCGCCCGTATATAGGGTTTCCATCTCTAATTGTATCTTGGTCAGGTCGGCCAACGCGGTGACACGATGCGCCTTCATGACATGGTTGGTGTAACTCGGGTAGGCGATTGCCCCAAGTATTCCCACGATGACTACAGCCAGCAATAACTCGATCAATGTCATCCCTCTCATACTTATGTTGTTGCTGTTGCATATATTTTTTCGAATCATCGCGAGTAGTTTCCTTTCATAACTCAGTACATTCTTCTCCGGTGGTAGCATCGCTGCAAGATTAAATACGGTTACGCACTGAATTACATAGGAATTTGGGAAATGACTCGCGGGTTTACTTTATTAGAGCTGTTAATAACGGTATCGGTATTGTCGATACTGATAGCGACGGCTGCCCCGAGTTTTAGTTCGGTGACTCAATCCGTCAAGATGCAGCGGTTGGCAGGTGAGTTCAATGGTTTCTTAATTCAGGCTAAGTCTGAATCGGTGAAAAGGAATCAGGATCTCTGGGTGCATTTCTCTACCGCAAAAAATGAAGTGCAATCGACTGGTGATTGGACGGTATGGTTGAAGCCGACGGAAGATCTCACAGGAGAAACTTTGCTGCAGTTGTCGGGTGAACCATTTCGCGATGTCTCGTTTTCTCACAACTACACAGGGGAAAGAATCAGCTTTGAGAGTGTCAGGGGGAGACCAGCAAGAGGCACGATCTACCTTTCTCCTAATGCATCTTCAACCGACCGTTTATTGATTAAATTATCTAGCCCTCCTGGGCGCATAAAAGTGTGTGGTGAGTCGAGTGCGCAGTATGGCTATGATGCGTGTTAAGCCTGTTGTGTTAGGACTCAGCAGGCAACAAGGCACTTCATTGGTTGAGTTAATGGTGGCCTCTGTGATTGGTATCTTCGCTATCTCGATTATCGGAAGTGTCTTTATTACAGGGCAGAGAATAGCCAAGGACAAAGGCATTGAGTTACTGCTGCTACAAAACCTAACCAGCACCATACAAGTGATGAAAGAAGACATTCAACGAGCGGGTTACGACGGCTCAAACGGTTACTCAATCAAGTTATCTGGTGCAGGCAATACGATTCAAGTGAGTGGTGGTGCTGCGGTGGGTTTTGTTTATTTCAGAGAGGGTTCGAGCGGCAATAAAAACCACCGCAATATTGTTTACCAAAAAAACGGCACCAAGCTGCAAATATGTGAGAAGGGCACTACAGTATCTGAGGCGATCCCCACGTTTGAACAGGTGACTGGCTGCTATTCATTGTTTGATGACACCATTATGGATGTCGATGAGTTCAATATTACGTCTCGGGTATTAGAGCAGAACTCGATAAAGAGCACGCTCACAGATATCAGTATAACCGCATCAATTCCAACTGCAGCGGTGACCAAGTCGGTGTCTGTTTCTATTAAGCAGAGGAATTGGCAATGAGGAATTATGCAAAGCAGCATGGCGTAGTGACTTTGTTGATTACATCAGTGCTTTTGCTTGGAGCCTTAGTCGTGACGCTAGGCTCCTATCGAAGCATCTTCCATCAGATGAAAGTGGCTCAAAATGAAGTTCAAGGCAGGCAAGCACATTGGCGATCGGAAGGTGGACTGGAGTGTACTTACGCTTATCTACTTGAACTAGATAAAAATGTTGCTGATATTCAAGATACCAGTACTCGCCCAGCAGACTTTGCAGACTGGTGCTCTCCTTATCAAAATCAGCCTCAAATAGATGTGTCGATTACTGCTAGTCCTAGTACATATTTGGTGACGTCTTCTTCGAACACCAACTCCCTTTATAAGACGATAAGAGAACAGTCCCAGTTAGGCACGGGAGCAATCCAGTCGACAGGACCAATCGAAATAATTGGGACACTAAGTCTCAAGCCAACAGCGAAAGAAGAGCCCATCAGTGGTAATGAATATGAGTGTGTCAGTGTCTCATTCGCTGATCTGTTTACTTATCAATATGATGCTACTCACGGTGATTCAGGGCAGGTGTTGGGGGTAGAAGTGCATAATCCTACTGCTGATGGGCCCTTTTCTGGTTTCGATGGCGTTTGTCATAGCGACTATAAAACGGAGATCCCGAAAGGCACTTCCGGTAGTTCCTATTCGATCTATGCCCCTGATTATTATCAAGCAACCAACCCACCGCCGTTCAAGAAAGACTTCAATCCAGATCCTAATATGAATCCGTTTTACACCTTCTTTGGCATGGCTAGAACGGAACAAAACATTCTCGACCTGTCGCAAGATACGGACTTGTTTAAGCATATTCAGCTATTGAACGCGACCGAGTGTGGTCCAGAGATCATGGACCATTTTACGATAGGCCAAACCAAAGGGCTGTGGATTGAAGGTAACTGTCACATCAATGCGGCGGTAGCAGCTGCAAATAACCCCTCTCAACTTCTCGTGATTCAAGATGGTGTGCTCGCATTGAATGGCGCTATGACCTATAACGGGGTGATTTATCACTTGGTTGATTACCAAAACAGCCATGTGAAAACGCGAGTCGATAACTTCTGGAACTCGCTTGCGGCTAACAACGTGTTTGCGCCTTTTATCAAAGACATCGATGAGGCTAGCGTGATCAAAAAGAGTGTCGGTATTCAGTTTGCCTCTGGTTTACCTTCTGGTGGCCTTATCTTTGATTCTCCCTCGGGAGTGACGACCATTGTGGGGGATATGGACATGGATTTCCGTGCGGATTCGAACCCAAGTGACCCGCCTTCTACGTACCAATGGCAGCGAGGCTCGTGGAGTGATTTCTAAGAATTCTGGCTTCAGTTTGCTAGAGGTACTTATCTCTTTTCTGCTGATTGGCGTCGCGTCGCTAGGGTTGGTTAAATTACAGGTGTATGCGGAACAAAAGTCGGATCATGCGCTCCAGAGTGTGGAAGCTTTGCATTTTGCAGAAAGGCAGATGGAGTATTATCGAACTCGCGCGCTCAATGTTAGTGGGGCGGTAGGGCTTATTCCTTTTGAGGAACTAAATCAGTCGAGCTACTGTCTCAACATTGCGAGTTCAGATCCCTTATCCGGTTTATCGGGCTCTGCGTATTCGATGACATGTGAAGTCACCAATGCGAACGGAGCCTTATCTGGCGCGCTCAAAAACATTACTGTCACAATTGCATGGCAAGATCGTATGAACCGCGCGCAAAGTATATATCTCGAAACTATGCTCTCCAAATACAGTGAGTTTGACTGATCCCTAAGCAAACGTTTACTGCATGCCAAGGCTTACGCCACTCCTTTTACTGACAATTTTCACTCCTCGGACATTGTTTAATTACTGGTTAAATTCATGTATATGGAATGGTGTTTTTTGTGTTTTTATATTGTTATAGTTGTATGGTATTTTTGCAAAATATGTCTCCATTTATGGAATTTAGGGTGGAATATTGTGCTTTTTATGGGGGCTTTTAATAGAATATGTGTTGTACCAATAGGCCGTGGTAAAAACTTATATTAGGCCTAAACAAACAACATCACATATGGAGTTACAATGAGTAACCAAGCCGTAAAAAAAGCACCATCGACTGACAAGATCAGTGGAATGGATCGCTTTCTAAACTTCATTGAACGCGCCGGCAACAAAATTCCAGATCCAGCAATCCTGTTCTTCTGGGCTCTAGTTATCGTATGGGTAGCATCTGCACTTTTGTCGAATCTTTCATTCGATCTAATCAACCCTCAAACGGGTGCTGCTCTAGAAGTAAACAACCTACTGACTGGTGAAGCACTTGCTAGCTTCCTAGCGAATATGGTTACTACGTTCACAGGCTTCGCACCACTAGGCATCGTACTTGTTGCTATGCTAGGTGTTGGCGTTGCAGACTCTTCAGGCTTCATTACTACTGGCCTTAAGAAGATGCTGAACTTCACGCCAGCGAAGCTACTTACGCCAATGCTAATCTTGGTTGCTATCGTGTCTCACACAGCAGCTGATGCAGGTTACGTTCTAGTAATCCCTCTTGGCGGTATCATCTTCCACGCTGCGGGTCGTCACCCTCTAGCGGGTATTGCAGCAGCATTTGCTGGTGTATCTGGTGGTTTCTCTGCGAACTTCATCCCTTCAGGTATCGACCCGCTACTAGCTGGTTTCACGCAAACAGCGGCAAACGTTCTTGACCCTGAATACGTGATTAACCCTCTAGCGAACATCTTCTTTACTGGCCTATCTTCAGTTCTTATTGTTGCTATCGGTTGGTACGTAACTGAGAAGATCATCGAACCTCGCCTAGCGAACACGCCAGTTGATGAAGATGCTGAAGAAGCACCTGATCTAGGTACGTTCACTGCAATCGAATCAAAAGCATTCAAATACGCAGGTTGGGCAATGGTTGCTGGTATTGGTCTGCTTGTTGCGGCTCTAATCCCTGAGAACTCTGCACTGCGTTCTCCTGAAGGTGAGCTAACAGCATTCTCTGCACCAGTTATGAAGTCTATCGTTCCTCTGATCTTCATCCTGTTCATCATCCCAGGTATCGTTTACGGCCGTGTAGCGGGTACTTTCAAGAACAGCAATGACGTAATCAAGGCGATGTCTGAGACAATGGCTACGATGGGCGCGTACATTGTAATGTCGTTCTTCTGTGCACAGTTCCTATCGGCATTCGGTCAATCAAACATCGGTACTATGCTGGCACTTTACGGTGCTGAAGGCCTGAAAGCGATGGACCTTCCTGGTGAAGCGACAATCGTTGGTATGATTCTACTAACGGCTTCAGTTAACCTTCTTGTTGGTTCTGCATCGGCTAAGTGGGCACTTATCGGTCCAATCCTAGTTCCAATGCTAATGGTTGTAGGTATCTCTCCTGAGCTATCTCAAGCGGCTTACCGTGTTGGTGACTCAGTGTCTAACATCATCTCTCCACTAATGGTGTTCTTCCCACTGGTTGTTGTTTACTGCCAACGCTACGTTAAGTCTACAGGTATCGGTACTCTAGCTTCTCTAATGATGCCATTCTCGATTGCAATGCTAATCGGTTGGTCTATCTTCCTGCTAGCTTACTGGGCTCTTGGTATCCCACTAGGTATCCAAGCACCTTACACTTACACTATGTAAGATTGAACTAAGCAAAATTAAGCTTTATTCATTACTAAGCCCGCACCGAAATGTGCGGGCTTTTTTGTGCTATTTTTTCGCTCTATTTTTATATTCAAAAATTTTTATATCAAAAAGAAAGGTACTCAGCTTATACTCCGGATTACGGCTAATTGTTGGCCGGTAAAATTAGGAAATCCAAAACATCATGAAAATTCTGCTTCTGGTAGGGTTAATTGTTTTAAATGGTCTGTTTGCCATGTCTGAGATTGCATTGGTAGCAGCAAAAAATAGTCGGCTGAAACGCTTGGCCGAAAAACACCGTTCTGCTCAGATCGCACTTGAGCTCAAAGAGAATCCAACTCGCTTCCTCTCAACCATTCAAATCGGTATTACCGTCATAGGCCTGCTCAGCGGCATCGTGGGTGAGGCGACGTTATCAGCGCCACTAGCCGTTCAACTAGAACTGTGGGGCATGGATGCAACGCAAGCGAATGTTCTGTCTACCGCGGTCGTCGTTGTCGGTATTACTTACTTTGCGATTGTTGTTGGTGAACTCGTACCAAAACGCTTTGCTCAATCTCAAGCGGAAACCATCGCTGTGTTGGTCGCTATGCCAATCTATTGGTTGTCTAAAATCGCGACGCCGTTTGTTTTTGCTTTGTCTGCTTCAACGGAAGGTATTCTTAAGTTGATGGGCCGAGGTGGCGAAGAAGACAGTGTGACGGAAGACGATATTCATGCGCTTGTAAAAGAGGGCTCAGACTCTGGTGTGATTGAACGTGGTGAGCAAGAGATGATTCGCAATATCTTGCAGCTTGATGACCGCTTGGTGAGCTCATTGATGACGCCGCGTCGAGACATCGATTTTCTGGATGTCGACCAACCTGTTGAGAACATCTTGAAGCAGCTCCGCTCATCAAAGCACAGCGTATTCCCTCTATGCCAAGACCATCTAAATAAGGTGGTGGGCACGGTGTCTGCCAAGGCTTTATTGAATCAGGCGGGTAATCTAAGTATTCAAGTGATCATGGGGCTGTCTAAATCTCCAATCTATGTACCGGAATCGATGAAGGCACTGCGCTTACTTGGCTACTTTAAAGAGTCGGGCACTGAGATGGCGTTCATTGTCGATGAGTATGGCGATGTTCAAGGCCTTGTGACTCATTACGATATTCTAGAAGCGATTGCGGGTGAGTTATCAAACAACCCGAACGATCTTTGGACTGAGTCTTTGCCAGATGGTTTGCTGGTGGATGGATTAATCCCGATCAGCGAACTGAAAAACCGCTTGGAGCTTTCAGAGTTAGAGGGTGAAAGCGAGGGCTTCCAAACTCTAAACGGACTCATCACATGGCTGCTAGGTCGCTTGCCTGATACGGGAGAGATCGTTGAGTGTCAGCAGTGGCAGTTTGAGATTATCTCGGTTGAGAACAATCGTATTGTGAGCGTGAAAGCGACGCAAATCGTCAATGATTTGCTTGAGGCTGAAAGCTAGACCGACAGTTAATCATCCAGTCCATGGTTATTGATGGGCATCTCTTTGTTGTCCATCATCACTAAGATTAGGTATGCTTCACCGCATACCTTTTTTATTTCTATTGTTTGCTTTTTGGAGTCCCCTTTGTCAGACCATCAATTCACCCCTCAAGATGAAATCTTCATGCGACGTGCCATCGAGGTGGCCAAAAAAGCGGAGAGTGAGGGAGAGGTACCTGTTGGTGCCGTGCTGGTAAAAGATGGTGAGATTATTTCTGAAGGGTGGAACCGTTCGATTGGCAGCCATGATGCAACAGCGCATGCTGAAGTGGAGACCTTGCGCAAAGCGGGGCAGGTTTTGGAAAATTATCGACTGCTTGATACCACCTTGTATGTCACGCTTGAGCCATGCCCTATGTGTGCGGGTGCCTTGTTACATAGCCGAGTGAAGCGTATTGTTTTTGGTGCGCCAGATCTAAAAGCAGGTGCGGCAGGGACGGTGTTGAACTTGTTTGAAAGCCAAGCTTCTTACCATTATGCCGATGTTGAGCACGGGTTATTAGAGGATGAGTGTCGCGAGCAACTACAGGCGTTTTTCAAGCGTCGTCGAAAAGAGATAAAAGAGAAGCGAAATCAAGAGCGTTTGCTAGAAGAGCAGCAGTTAGAAGCAGACAAGGCGCTTAAAAAGAAATAGCAGCAAGTTTAAGGCACTCTCATCGTTAGAGTGCCAAACCAGCTTACTTGGTTATAGAGTTTACTCGGCAATCATCTGCATGAAAGCACGGTTGCGCCAAATGATCTTCTTCTTATTATTTGAAAGCATACGCTTACGACGGTTTGCAGCAACGGTCTTATCAAGGCGTTTCGATTTCAGTTTCTTCATCATTTCAATGATTTCCTATTGGTCGTCTGACTGTGTCGTTTGGACTAACGATTTAATTATAGTGTGATTCGTCTGTTTGTTCTGTCGCGCAGAGGCTGACATAGAAGAGCAATTCCAGTCTCAAGCCTTTAACTTCGGCCAATGGCCAATAACCAAGCGCAACAGAACGATAATCTTGATTGTGGTGTGTCGTTATAAGGTGCGATTGTTACTGTAATATGACACCGCCTTTATCACGGTCTTTTATCCGCACCTCTCCCTTGTGTAAGCGATAGAAAGCGCAATAAAAAAGAGCAATGCTGGAAGACATTGCTCTTTTGGTTTTATTTCGAAGGCTCAGAACCACTTACTGTTGATTCTGCAGCACTGATGCTGGACTCAGCTCCAGAAGTCTCTAAAGGTGGAATAACGATCAACCCTTCAAGACTCTCTTCTTGTTTTTTATTACGTTTATTAACATGGCCGATGATGCTTTGGTAATAACGGCGAATGTTCTCTACGTAGTTTCTTGCTTCATCACCACGAGCATAACCATAGCGAGTTTGGCTGTAGTATTTCTTCTGTCTTAGTAGAGGCAGTCTGTCTTTTACATCACCCCAAGCATCAGGATCTCCGCCTTGCGCTTTGGTTAAGCGGCGTGCGTCCATCATGTGTCCGTAACCGACGTTGTATGAAGCAAGCGCAAACCAGATCTTTTCGTGTTGCGTGATTGAATCTGGTACTCGGTTCACGATACGACGCAGGTACTCAACACCACCTTGTACCGACTGTTTAGGGTCGAGACGGTTGGTCACACCAACGCTTTTTGCTGTCGGCAGTGTCAGCATCATCATGCCACGAACACCGGTTGGTGAGCGTGCGACTGGGTTCCAGTGTGACTCTTGATACGCCAGTGCAGCAATCAGGCGCCAGTCAAACTCTTGTGAATACTTCTGAAATAGTGGCGACCATTTTGGTAGCTTGCTGTCGAGCGCGCGGATAAAGGCACGAGTATCAACGTAATCAAAAGTGCCGATATGACCGATGTACTTTTCTTCTAGCGAAGCAAGTTCACCGGATTGTTTTAGATTACCGAAGAACTCAATCAGCAATGCGTACAGGCTTTCATCTTCAGACTTCTCTAAGTACCAAGAGATAGGTTGGTCTTCAGTAAGCTCAAACGCCAATGCTACGTCTGGGTACAAACGTTGTGCTAGTGATAGTTCGATAGAATCGGCAACCGTAAATAGGCGCTCGCCCGTCGATACTTCTTTTAGCAGGTCATTGATGTCGGCATTACCTATTGCATCGTAGATGAAGTCATCGTGCGTGTTCTGTAATTGCTTAAGTGTTGGTTCGAAGTGTGAGTCTTTGACCACAACCAAAGAGGGAGTCAGAGTCTCGTTAGGTGACGCGTCTTCTGATTCAGCTTGCGCTTTGATGAATTCAGCCTGGCGTTCGTTTTCAAACTTGATCAGTTGATCTAGGTTTCTTGGACGCCATTGGCCTTTTTTGTACACCACTTGTTGGCTTACGTAGTAATAAGCAGGCGCTGCACGATAAGCTCGCGTCAGTTTGTTGTTTTGCGTTAACCCTGTAGCGATTAGGTCGATCTCGCCTTTCTTTAGGGCGGGGAATAGGCCGGATAGACGGTAAGCCGGTTTAACCTCAAGCTTCACCCCCAGCTCTTGTGCAAACTCACGAGCTAATTCGTAATCGAGACCAGCTGGGCCATCAGGACCAATGTAATAAGAGAGTTGGTTATTTAGAGTTCCGACACGAAGCACACCGCGCTCTCGTATCTGCTCAAGAACACTTTTAGGTTCAGATTCAATCTGGCATGCAGTTAGCCCAAACAGAGCGATAACTAGCAGAAAGAACTTAGACGAAAAGATGAGAGAAAATTTAGGCATCAAAATGAAATCTCGAAAAGTGGAAGCCCCTTTATACCAAACCCCGCAAGGCTGGCAAAGCAGGTTTGATTAAACAGAGGTAAAAGTGGTGATAAATACAGCAAAACTGGCATTTGCGCAGAAACATGAAAAAAAATCACGCAAACGGTTGCTTTTGGTGTTACGTCACAAAAAAAAATGCTTTATAATGCGCTCGCATTGAAGAGGTGGGATCGGCATAGGTTTTTAAACCTTCGGGAATAGCTTCGAAGAAAACAGTTAGGTTTTTCCTTTAACCCACTGAATTTATTCCAATATCACCTTAATCAACTGCATAAGAGACCTAAGCACATGAGAATTTTGCGTGGCTCCCCAGCTCTATCTGAGTTTCGTGTTAACAAGCTTTTAGAGCTTTGTCGTGAATTAAGCTTACCTGTAACAGGTATTTACGCTGAGTTTGCCCACTTTGCTGATTTAACAGCAGACCTAGACGCGTCTGAAGTTGAGAAGCTAGAAAAGCTACTGACTTACGGTCCAACGATTGAAGAGCATGAACCTGAAGGTTTATTGCTGCTTGCTACACCTCGTCCAGGTACTATTTCTCCTTGGTCTTCAAAATCTACAGATATCGCACATAACTGTGGCCTAGCGAAAGTATCTCGCCTAGAGCGCGGTACGGCTTTCTACATTGAAACGTCTTCTGAACTTTCTGAGCTTCAACTTGTTGAGCTGAAAGCGATTCTTCACGATCGTATGATGGAAGTGGTTTTCACTGACTTCGAATCAGCAGCAGCATTGTTCACCGTTGCAGAACCAGCACCTTATGCGGAAGTTGATCTTCTTACCGGCGGTCGTAAAGCGCTTGAAGAAGCAAACGTTACCCTAGGTCTTGCACTTGCAGAAGATGAGATTGATTACCTACTTGAAAGCTTTGTCACTAAGCTTGAACGTAACCCGACTGATATCGAGCTAATGATGTTTGCACAAGCGAACTCAGAGCACTGTCGTCACAAGATCTTCAACGCTGATTGGACTATCGACGGCGTTAAGCAAGAAAAATCATTGTTCAAGATGATTAAGAATACGTTTGAAGTGACCCCTGATAACGTTCTGTCTGCTTATAAAGATAACGCAGCTGTTATGACGGGCTCTGAAGTAGGTCGCTTCTTCCCAGATCCAGAAACTCGTCAGTACAACTACCACCAAGAGAAAACACACATCTTGATGAAAGTTGAAACGCACAACCACCCAACGGCTATCTCTCCATGGCCGGGCGCATCGACAGGTTCAGGCGGTGAAATCCGTGATGAAGGCGCGACAGGTATAGGTGGTAAGCCAAAAGCAGGTCTAGTGGCGTTCTCTGTATCTAACCTTAAGATCCCGAACTTTGTTCAACCTTGGGAAACAGATTTTGGTAAGCCAAGCCGTATCGTTACTGCATTGGATATCATGCTTGAAGGTCCTCTTGGTGGCGCGGCATTCAACAACGAATTTGGTCGTCCAAACCTACTAGGTTACTTCCGTACTTACGAAGAGAAAGTAAATTCTCACGCAGGTGAAGAAGTACGTGGTTACCACAAGCCAATCATGCTAGCTGGTGGTCTTGGTAACATCCGTGACGAGCACGTACAGAAGAAAGAGATCCCAGTAGGTGCAAGCCTAATCGTTCTAGGTGGTCCTGCGATGAACATCGGCCTTGGTGGCGGTGCAGCATCTTCAATGGATTCTGGTTCTTCTTCTGAAGATCTTGATTTCGCTTCGGTACAACGTGAAAACCCAGAGATGGAACGTCGTTGTCAGGAAGTGATCGACCGTTGTTGGCAGCTAGGTGATGCGAACCCAATCGCATTCATCCACGATGTGGGCGCTGGCGGTATCTCAAATGCACTTCCTGAGCTAGTAGACGATGGCGAGCGTGGCGGTATCTTCAACCTACGTGACGTGCCAAACGATGAGCCGGGCATGAGCCCACTTGAGATTTGGTGTAACGAATCTCAAGAGCGTTACGTAATGGCGGTTGCAGACAAAGACATGGCAACGTTCGACGCTATTTGTAAGCGTGAACGCGCACCTTACGCAGTGGTTGGTAAAGCAACGGAAGAGCGTGAACTTAAACTTGAAGATTCACACTTCGACAACACGCCAATCGACATGCCAATGGACATCCTATTAGGTAAAACACCTAAGATGCACCGTGACGCGAAAACGCTAAAAGCGAACAACCCTGCGATTGACCGTTCTGGTATCGAAATGAACGAAGCGGTTGACCGTGTTCTTCGCCTACCAACTGTCGCAGAGAAAACATTCCTAATCACTATCGGTGACCGCTCGGTAACTGGCCTTGTTGCTCGTGACCAAATGGTTGGCCCATGGCAGGTTCCTGTTGCTAACTGTGCTGTAACAGCAGCTAGTTACGATTCTTACCACGGTGAAGCGATGTCTCTTGGTGAGCGCACGCCTGTGGCACTACTAGACTTTGGTGCATCGGCTCGCCTAGCAGTTGGTGAAGCAATCACTAACATTGCAGCGACTAACATTGGCGATATCAAACACATTAAACTGTCGGCAAACTGGATGTCTCCAGCGGGTCACCCAGGTGAAGATGCAGGTCTTTACGAAGCGGTTAAAGCCGTTGGTGAAGAGCTATGTCCAGCACTGGGTCTAACTATCCCAGTAGGTAAAGACTCAATGTCGATGAAGACGAAGTGGGAAGAGAACGGCGAGCAGAAAGAAGTAACGTCTCCGCTATCTCTTGTTATCACTGCATTTGCTCGTGTTGAAGATGTTCGTAAAACAATTACGCCACAACTACGCACTGACAAAGGTGCTTCAAGTCTAGTACTTATCGACTTAGGTAACGGCAAAAACCGTCTAGGTGCAACGGCACTAGCACAAGTTTACAAGCAGCTTGGTGATAAGCCAGCAGACGTAGACAACGCAGTACAACTGAAAGGTTTCTACGAAGGTGTTCAAGCACTAGTTGCTAACGACCAAGTAGTGGCTTACCACGATAAAGGCGATGGCGGTCTATTCGTTACTCTTGCTGAAATGGCATTCGCAGGTCACTGTGGTATTAATGCAAACATTGAAGCGCTAGGTGAAGACACACTAGCAGCGCTATTCAACGAAGAGTTAGGTGCAGTAATCCAAGTTCGTAACGATGACCTAGACGCAGTTCTTTCTACGCTTGCAGCAAACGGTCTAGAAGCGTGTTCACACGTTATTGGTTCAGTTGAAGCTTCTGATGAGCTAGTGATTAAGTCTGGCGAGTCTGTAGTGATTGAACGTAACCGTACTGAACTACGTACTATCTGGGCAGAAACAACGCACAAGATGCAAGGTCTACGTGATAACCCAGCATGTGCTGACCAAGAGCACGAAGCGAAGAAAGACAACTCAGATCCGGGTCTAAACGTGAAACTGAGCTTCGATGTTAACGAAGATATCGCTGCACCTTTCATCAATACTGGCGCTAAGCCTAAGATGGCGATTCTACGTGAGCAGGGTGTTAACTCTCACGTTGAAATGGCAGCAGCATTTGACCGTGCAGGTTTCGAAGCGACTGATATTCACATGAGCGACATCCTTACTGGTCAAGCAGTACTGGATGAGTACAACGGTCTTGTGGCATGTGGTGGCTTCTCTTACGGTGACGTACTAGGCGCTGGTGAAGGTTGGGCTAAGTCAGTTCTGTTTAACGACTCGACTCGTGAGCAATTTGAAAACTTCTTCAAGCGTGAAGATACCTTTTCTTTAGGTGTATGTAACGGTTGTCAGATGCTGTCTAACCTGCGTGAGCTTATTCCTGGTGCAGAGTACTGGCCACGTTTCGTTCGCAACGAATCTGAGCGTTTTGAAGCACGTTTCAGCCTAGTTGAAGTTCAGAAATCTGATTCTGTATTCTTCAACGGCATGGAAGGTTCTCGTATGCCAATCGCAGTTTCTCACGGTGAAGGCCGCGTAGAAGTGCGTGACAACGACCACCTAAACGCGATTGAAAATTCAGGTACGGTTGCTCTACGTTACGTTGATAACCACGGTAACCCGACGCAGCAATACCCGAATAACCCGAACGGTTCGCCAAACGCTATCACAGGTTTAACCACGACGGATGGCCGCGTGACTATCATGATGCCTCACCCAGAGCGTGTATTCCGTACAGTCGCTAACTCTTGGTCTCCAGAAGGTTGGGGCGAGAATGGTGCTTGGATGCGTATGTTCCAAAACGCACGTAAGAACGTGGGTTAATCATGCCGCGTTGATCTAGATTAGATTAAGCAAAAATCAAAAGCGCAGAGCGAAAGGTCTGCGCTTTTTTGTTTCATTTGGTCAGTATGTTTGAAGGTTGCTCAACAATTAATTGTTATTATGAACGAGGAAGTTGTTTTTATCATTAGATCTATTTACTCTCAGAGTAGATGACATCACTTCGGTTCAAATAATTGAATTGCTTCGTTTGGTAAGGCAATTTTTGATAAAGACTCAGTCAGTTCCTCCTCCAATTTATCAAGTAGAGCGTACCTTTTTGAGTAAAGGTTACGCTTACTTCTTTTTAAATGAGTCAGGTCTTTGCGCTCTAATTTAACTGGAATCTGATAAAAGAACTTACTCACTTTTTGTCCGCTCATCTCTTCCCACAAAGAGTCATAATCACTGCTAATAGCACTTCTTTTTGAACCCAAGTATCGCAAAGCTTGATATACATGGCCTTTATTTGATACTGCGATCACTTTGTTCACTTCAAAATACCTAGCAAACATTAAGCTCAAATTGAGCATTAGAGCTTTAGGGCGAAGGCCGTGAAGTGTTCGAGTTATTTCTTTAATCTTAATCTGACTATCAATGACATGACGGTTGGTCCCTTGTAAGCAACCTATGTGTAACACTCTGTCATTTTCATCTTCAGAGAGGTTGCACGTAATTGAATATATGGTCTGGCCAGAATGCAATTCTACAAGCTTAATGCCGATAGACCCCTCTCTTGACTCACCTGGATAAAGCTCAATCGTGTAAGGTTGACCATTTCGATCTTTGAAGGTTGTTATCTCGAATGGTTTTTCATAAAGGTTGATAACTTTGCTATCAAACTTATCAGTTAAAATTTGAAAATGCGATCGTATCAGCTCTAGCCTCTGGGTGGATGAGAAACTAGGAGAGATGAATGGTTTCAATGGCTTTTCAAAGAGCTTGTAGTCGTTTTCAAAGACTGCTGTTAGTTTTTTATCCTTCTGCAAATCGTACATTCCTTGAGTAACTTGGCGATTGAGCAATCCCCACATAACAAATCGAATGTTTTTACGAATGTAGTCTACTCCATAACAATGCGGGTGAACTTTCTTTGATAGATTGTGGAGTTTTTTTAAACTGTGCATGAGAATTTTTTTCGAAATGAGTGGATCAATTGAGATGATTATATAAAACAATAAAACACTGTTCAAAATCTCATGACCATTTAATTAGGTGTTAGCAGGGAGTTTGACCCTCTGAGCTGTTTCTGCCATGTGTCACAGGGTAAGATGAATTTGTTAGAAAGTGTGTATGTTAGTGGATTAAGGGGCGACATACTTTTGGATACTAGCAAAAGAATGAAGAAAGCCGCTGGATTTCACCCCAGCGGCTTCGT
The DNA here is from genome assembly GCF_016406055.1 of Vibrio sp. IB15. Classification (NCBI taxonomy): domain Bacteria; kingdom Pseudomonadati; phylum Pseudomonadota; class Gammaproteobacteria; order Vibrionales; family Vibrionaceae; genus Vibrio; species Vibrio sp. IB15. The sequence continues at coordinate 69,033 of NZ_JAEFCE010000015.1, read as the reverse complement.
ATTTTCTAGCATCTAATGCTTGATTAATTGTTGCTGTGTAGCTCGCTGTTCAGTTCAACAGCAGACTTGTTCGCTAGACACTCAATTTGACCAGTGATTGAGTTGCGACGGAATAGCAGGTCAGAAACGCCAGCTAGGTCGCGCGCTTTAATGATTTCTACTTCGTTGCCTTCTTTATCTAGCATGCGAACTTTTGTACCCGCAGTCACGTAAAGACCAGACTCAACAGTACAACGGTCACCCATTGGGAAGCCAAGACCAGCGTTTGCGCCTAGTAGGCAGTTTTCGCCGATAGAGATAACCATAGTACCGCCACCAGACAGAGTACCCATGATAGAAGCGCCGCCACCGATGTCTGAACCGTTACCTACAACAACACCTGCAGAGATACGACCTTCAACCATGCTTACGCCTGTTGTACCCGCGTTGAAGTTGATGAAACCTTCGTGCATTACCGTTGTGCCTTCACCCACATGTGCGCCAAGACGAACACGAGAAGTATCAGCAATACGAATACCTGTTGGTACCACGTAATCCACCATTTTAGGGAATTTGTCTACGCAATCTACAGACAGAGAGCGACCAGCTAGGCGAGCTTTGATTTGACGATCCGCTAGTTCAGGAAGGTCGATTGGGCCTTCGTTTGTCCATGCGATGTTGTGCAGTAGTCCGAAGATGCCGTCTAGTACAGTACCGTGCGGCTGAACTAGGCGGTTAGAGATAAGTTGTAGCTTAAGGAAGCCTTCAGCAACAGATGCTGGCTTCTCGTCTGTCGCAAGAACAACAAGAACAAGTGGCTGTTCAGATGCTGCTGCTTTTCCTGCGAAAGATGCGTTTGCTGCATCGTCGTTTGCTGCGAATGCTTTCGCTAGTTCTGCGCTTTGTGCAGCAGAGATTTCGATAGCTTGGTTGCCTTCAGTGTAACCTGCTACTTCACCTACAGCCGCTACTAGAGCGTCGCTTGGGTTTAGAAGTGGGCTAGGGAAGAACGCTTCAATGATTTTATTGTCGCGGTTTTTGGTTGCCGTACCGAAGGCTAGTGAAAAGAAAGCCATGTTGAATCTCCATGTGTTGAGTCTTGAATTTGCTATTTCATAACAGTGGCTCGAATAACGAGCGTCGTCGTTAGCAAAGTTAATTTAATTGCGTTCATCATAAAGAGAGCGCCCTCGTTATGAAAGGGCGCATCGGGATAAAGTCTGTAAAATGATATTGCTTGTCTTTTGAGAGATATTTTTCTGCAATGAGAAAACGCTGCAGATCAATACAAATTGGCGGATATGTGAGTCAATATTTCCCTTTGAATGACCATTTAAACAAACAGTGCTTTATGAGCTTGCTCGATCCCTTCAATCAACATCTGCATACCAATAACTGCCAGTATCAAACCCATCATTCGAGTAATCACATTCAGTGCGCTTGGTCCTACCGCTTTCACGAAGCGCTCGCCAAACACAAACAACACGTAGGTTAAGGTACACAGTAGGCCGAAAGCGATGATGGTAATGACGGTTTCATAGATGCCCTCGGTGCTGGCAAAGTTCATCGCGGTGGCTATTGTCCCCGGGCCAGCCAATATCGGCATGGCCAGTGGTGATACTGCGATACTTAGCGCCGCGTCTTGTTGGGCATCTGAGTTGACCTTCTCTTTCGCCTTCGAGTGTGTCGATTCACCTTGTAGCATGTGAAAGCCAATCAAGAAGACCAAAATACCGCCTGTGATGCGCAGGGCATAAAGCGTGATACCAAAAAGGTCGAAGATCAGCTTGCCTGAAATGGCAAACGTACTGACGATGATAAATGCGATAAACACTGAGCGGAACGCGATCGACTTAACTGTCTCCCTGTCGTTGTCGCCTGTTAAACCAAGAAAGATTGGCGTGTTAGCGATAGGGTTCATGATGGCGAAAAAGCCCATGAAAACTGTGATGGTATGGATGATGAGCTCTTTCATATTATTCCTTTAAAAAGATGCAGTTAAATACACATGTTGAATAAGAATAGATACTAGAGCAAGTGTGAATAAAAAACAGCCAGCATAGGGCTGGCTGTATAGTTTTAGTGATGGTAGTAGAGTTTTGACTGTGTGTTGGTGTCGATTTTTCAACTAACGCCTTGGCTTGAGGCGCTAAATGGTGACAATCACTTCTATCATTATGCGTTTTGAGACTCGCTTACCGCGACAGCTAGTGCAACCGTAGCACCTACCATTGGGTTGTTACCCATGCCGATGAAGCCCATCATAGCAACGTGAGCAGGAACTGAAGAGCTACCTGCAAACTGAGCGTCTGCGTGCATTCTGCCCATAGTATCTGTCATGCCGTAAGACGCAGGGCCTGCCGCTACGTTGTCTGGGTGCAATGTACGACCTGTACCACCGCCTGAAGCGACTGAGAAGTAAGGCAGACCTTGGCGAGTACGCTCTGCTTTGTAGATACCCGCAACAGGATGTTGGAAGCGTGTTGGGTTGGTTGAATTACCTGTAATGCTCACATCCACCTCTTCTCTGTGCATGATTGCGACACCTTCACGAACATCATCAGCGCCGTAACATAAGATCTCTCCGCGAGGGCCATTTGAGAAACGGCGACGTTCTGTTTCAACGAGTTCACAGGTTTGGTAGTCGTATTGAGTGCGCACGTAAGTGAAGCCATTGATGCGTGAGATTAAGTACGCCGCATCTTTACCTAAACCATTTAGGATAACTCTTAATGGATTTTTACGTGATTTATTGACGTTTAGTGCGATTTTAATTGCGCCCTCAGCGGCAGCAAAAGACTCGTGACCTGCAAGAAAAGCAAAGCAGTGGCTCTCTTCATTCAGAAGACGAGCAGCAAGCGCACCATGACCAATACCAACTTGACGTTGCTCGGCAACACTACCGGGTTTTGTGAATGCTTGGAGGCCTTCACCGATGATGTTGGCTGCTTGTTCAGCGTTGCTCGCTTTACGGAATAGAGCCATGGCTGTACCTAAGGTGTATGCATCGGCTGCACTTTCAAACGCAATTGGTTGAGTGTCCATCACCAAAGTTTTTGGGTCTACATTGTGGGCTTTACAGTATTGCTCTGCTTGCGCCAAAGAGTCGAAGTTCATTTCTGCCAATGCGCGAGTTACTGATTCATTAAGTTGAGTGTTCATAATATCTTTCCTCTAAATTGGCAAAAATTACTGTTGGCGTGGGTTCATCTTGGTCACGGCTTCATCGAAGCGACCATAAGTCCCTGTAGCAAGGTCAGCCGCTTCATTGGCTGGCACACCTTGATTAATCGCCTTCATCATTTTGCCGAGGTTGAGATACTCGTAACCAATCACTTCGCTGTGGTCATCAAGTGCAAGCTTAGTCACATAGCCCTCTGCGAGTTCTAGGTAACGGACGCCTTTTGCTGCGGTTGAGTAGCTGGTACCAACTTGGCTGCGCTGGGTTTGACCTAAGTCTTCCAATGCAGCACCGATCTCTAGGCCACCTTCAGAGAAAGCAGATTGAGTTCGACCGTAAACAAACTGCAGGAAGATTTCGCGCATCGCGACGTTAATCGCGTCACACACTAAGTCAGTATTAAGTGCTTCTAGGATAGTTTTTCCGGTGAGGATTTCAGCGGCCATCGCGGCAGATTGTGTCATGCCTGAGCAGCCGATAGTCTCGATGAGTGCTTCTTCGATAATGCCGTTTTTCACGTTGAGAGTCAGTTTTGCCGCGCCTTGTTGTGGTGCACAAGTGCCTACGCCATGGCTTAAGCCAGAAATAGCGATGACATCTTTTGGGCTAACCATGGCGCCTTCAACTGGAATTGGAGCCGAGTTGTGAAGATCACCCCTTTGAATAGGGCACATGGATTGAATTTCTGAAGAGTAATGCATAATGTTTTCTCACTAATAAAGTCGTATTGACCTAGGGCGTTGAGAAAACAGGACGTGTTGGAAGAGGTGCGGCTAATTCACTACAGATCTTGAGTATCGATAATCCAAAGGAGTAATGGAACTTGGTCTTAATAGACGCAGCCCATTTCAAAATGGAGGAGTAGCGATACATCCAACAGTATTACCTGTTTTCGATTCTGTAGGAGTCATTAGCACGGTTCAAAAGAACGGGCGGTTGAAGCAAAAGCTTAGGTGGAACCCCATCACCTGATGGCAATAGATTAGATCTTTATCACACTTTTGTGCAAGCGAATGTTTAGAGCTATTTCGACTATAAACAAGCATCATTATATTTCGATAAGTATAAAAAAACGCCAATGACTGACTCTGATTAGAGGTGTCATTGGCGTTTTTTAGAAAGCTTCAGCTAATTAAGCTGCATCTTCTTCTGCGTCTTCAACCGCTTCAAGCTTCTTCGCTTTTTTCGGAGCTGGTTTACGCTTCGCACCTAATGCGTAAAGAACTTCTTCTTTGTTCTTAGCTAGGTACATTGCAAGTTCTTCTTGCTTGCCTTCATCTTCAACTAAATCGCTTTTGCCTAACAGTTCAAAAAGCTCATCAGCCATATCCAGCATTTTGTCGTATGCGTCAGCTTCGGCTTTAGAGGTAAAAGTCATTTTCTCTTCTCCGTTGCGTTCCACCACGTACTTGACGATAACAGCCATGGTTAATCCTCTAAGTTTGATAAATTTTACTGGCTTTTTATACAGTTTCTGAGGCTAAAAGTCCAGTTGGAGCCCGCACTATGCGGTCTTAATCTTGATGTGTCGCCCAGTCTTCACAATAACTCATGAAAGATTTCAGTAATGGGCTTTGGTATTTGTCTTTGTGGACCAGCATCCAGAAGCGACGTTTCATATCAAGTGGCACATTAAGCGCTTTTACTCGGCCTGAATCGATCGCTCGCTGAGCAGCTAAACGAGACAAACAGGCAAAGCCAAGACCGGCAGAAACAGAGTTGATGATTGCTTCTGTGGTGTTGAGCTCAAAAGACTCATACCAATGCTCGATGCGTGGTGCGACGGCTCGTAGGAAAAACTCACGCGTTCCTGAACCGGATTCGCGCAATATCCAATGGCTGTCTTCTAAATCTCGCAACGCGATTTTGTCTTTTGCCACTAAAGGATGTTGATTACTAACGATAATACACATTTCATCGCTACTAAACTGGCTAGAGATCAACTCCGGATGGAGTGTTTTTCCTTCAATTAACGCGATATCCAGTTCATAATCCACCAACTTTTGACAGATCAGGGCACTGTTTGAGATGAACAAACTCTGGTCTTGGTGCTGAGTTTTTTCTCGAAAGCCAGACAAAATAAAAGGCGCAACCTGATTACCGATCGTGTCACTCGCGCCAACCTTGAGATTGCCACTTAAGGGCTGGTCATCACGGAATAGAACATCGATGCCTGCGGCCCGGTGAAGAATCTCATCAGCCAAAGGAAGCAGTTTGTGTCCTTCTTGATTGAGAATTAATCGGTTGTTGACCCGGTCAAATAGAGAGTGCCCTAGCTGTTTTTCCATTTCACCGAGTGCCATGCTAACCGCGGCTTTAGAGAGAAACAGAGCTTCCGATGCGGCGGTAAGTGTCGAATGCTGGGTAATGGTGACAAACACTTTGAGCTGTTTGATTGAGATATTAGCCATCAGGTTCCTACTTTTACGCTGCTGGTGGAATTGGTTGTTCAGTATTGATGAACGCTTGTTATATATAATTGGATATAACTTAACGAAGTGCAAGCGTATTATGGCTTCAACAAGCTGATGAGTTCACAAGTTTTGTGAATTAAGTTCAAGAGAGGCTCACATGATTCAACGTATTAAATATAGATTAACAGGAGCTCCAACACCCATGGCAGGGTTAGCACTAGCAATCGCAAGCTTAGGCTGGTGCTGGGATGGCGTTTTAGTCGCACAAGGTATTTTACACACTCCTGGTTTAGTGCAGTGGATCAGTGCGGGTATCGCGGCGGTATTACTTCTTGTTTTAGCTGTGAAATTTTTGATTCATGGCCATCTATTGCGTGAAGATCTTGCTCACCCTGTAGTGGGGAGTGTAGTACCAACATTTGCGATGGGTTGCATGGTGGTGTCAGCATCTTTAGCGCCGATTTCTCAATTTTTACAAGAAGCGATGTGGCTTGCAGCGGTTGCTCTACACGTTGTGTTCTTAGTGAGCTTTTTGTATCACAGAGCTAAAAACTTTGAGATTCACCATATGGTGCCAAGTTGGTTCGTACCGCCAATCGGTATCATTGTGGCAGACGTATCTTTCTCGGGTAACCCAGTTTTAGAGCCTGTAGCGAACGCGACTTTGGTATTCGGCTTATTGGTTTACGCTGTGATGCTACCACTGATGGTTTACCGTTTGATCTTCTCTCACGAAGTGCCAGATGCAGCAAAACCAACCATTGCGATTATGGCAGCACCAGCAAGCCTATCTTTGGCGGGATACCTAACAGTGACAGCAAGCCCTTCACCAGTGATCATTGGGTTGTTATTTGGTATTGCTGTGTTGATGACGTTCATTATCTACATGGCGTTTTTCAAACTACTTCGTCTGCCATTCAGCCCTGGCTATGCAGCGTTTACCTTCCCAATTGTGATTGGTGCAACAGCCTTGTTTAAATTGGCTGCGTGGATGCAAGCACAAGGTATTGAAGCGCATTACATTAGCCAAGTGTTTAACCTAGCTTATTTAGAGCTGATTGTTGCGACGTTGGTGGTAGGTTATGTCGCTGTTCGTTACTACATGAACTACAAACCTCACCGTGTTTTAAGTGCGGTAGCGGGCAGATTGTAAAGGGCAATAGTTCAAAAGATAAACGGACCTTAAGCTTTCGGTATTTCATAAGCTTATATTCCTCATTCAAACTCAGCACTTATGCTAATCTGGCAGTATATTGTGGCAAGATTAGCGTGAGTGCACTTTGTTTACTGTTTACCATTCCAATAAAGTTGATACTTTAAAAATTCTTCTCGTTCACTTAATCAAAAGTGACCCTTTAGCCAATCCTTTCGAAAAAGAGCAGATCTTGGTTCAGAGCCCGGGTATGTCTCAATGGCTTAAGATGGAACTCGCCAAAGAGTTTGGTGTAGCAGCAAATATCGATTTTCCTCTTCCAGCGACCTTCATTTGGGATATGTTTACCCAAGTGCTTCCTGATGTACCGAAACGCAGTGCTTTTAACAAAGAAGCGATGACGTGGAAGCTAATGAGTTTGCTACCTGCGAAGCTTGACCACCCTGATTTCTTACCCCTACAGCGCTATCTTGAAAACGACGAAGACGGCTCTAAGTTGTATCAATTAGCCGAGAAAATTGCCGATATCTTCGATGGCTACTTGGTGTATCGACCTGAGTGGATGGCGATGTGGGAAGCGGGAGAACCCGTTGCAGAATTGATTGATAGTGAAGGGCAGCAAGAGCACCCTTGGCAGCCAATTTTGTGGAAGGCACTCTACGAGCAAACGCTCTCTCAAGGCCAATCGAAATATCACCGTGGTAATTTGTATCACGACTTCATTGAAGCGTTAGCTAATCAACAAGGCCAGTTACAACACCTGCCGAAACGTCTGTTTGTGTTTGGTATTTCGTCACTGCCTCCTCGCTACATGGATGCCTTGAAAGCGCTTGGCGAACAGATTGATGTCCACCTGATGTTTACCAACCCTTGCCAACATTACTGGGGCGATATTCGTGACCGTAAATACTTGGCGAGAGTGGAAGCGCAGCGTCGTAAGCAGTTTGCTTTGGTTGATGGTTTACCTCAGCTAGAAGGCGAAGTCTCACCATTAAAAGATGGCATTGAAGCCAATATTGAAGACGAACTGCATACCAGCCAAGCGGTCGGTAATAGCTTACTTGCGTCTATGGGTAAACTGGGCAGAGATAACTTGTTCTTGCTGTCTCAATCAGACAGCGAAGAGCATGAGTTTTTTATTGATGTCAAGAGAGACAGTCTGCTGCATCAACTGCAAGCCGATATTCTTGAGTTAGAAGAGCACCAAGACGATCACATCTTAGACTCCAGCAACCATAAACAAGTGGTTGAGCTGGGCGATCGTTCGTTGACGGTACACGCTTGTCACAGCCCAATGCGCGAGGTTGAGGTTCTCCATGACCAGTTATTGGCGATGTTTGATGCTGATCCAAGCTTAAAACCACGCGATATCATTGTGATGGTGGCAGACATCAATGCTTACAGCCCTGCTATTCAGGCGGTATTTGGTAATGTTCCGGGTGAGCGTTATATCCCTTACTCGATCTCGGATAGAACGGCAGACCAAGAGAGCCCGATTCTGACCGCGTTCATGCAGTTGGTCGCGCTACCAAACACGCGCTGCTTAGCTTCTGAACTTCTAGAGCTATTAGAAATCCCAGCGATGATGGCACGATTTGGCATTGATGAATTTCAATTCGAGCAAGCTAAGCAGTGGGTTGAAGAAGCAGGTATCCGTTGGGGTGTCGATTCTTCTACCGCAACCGAGTTTGATTTGCCTGCGACGGAGCAAAATACCTGGCTATTTGGTATCCAGCGCATGCTATTGGGCTATGCGGTGTCGGATTCTGCTGGTTTGTTTGAAACTGAACACTCTCCAATTGCAGCTTATAACGAAGTTCAGGGCATTAACGCCGAACTTGCTGGTAAGTTAGCGCACTTTATTGATCGTATTGCCCATTACCGTCAACGCCTTGCTGAGACGCAATCCATCGATATGTGGCGTGAAACCTTGCTGCAAATGATTGATGACTTCTTTGCCGTTGAACTAGAAGGCGAGGTGGTGCTTAAGTCGATTCGCGATGCACTTTCTCAACTCAATGAACAGCTTGATGATGCCTTGTACGAACAAGAGCTATCGCCAAGCATTATCTATCAGTACTTGAATAATAAACTGTCGGGTGCGCGTATCAGTCAGCGTTTCTTAGCGGGGCAAGTGAACTTCTGTACCTTGATGCCGATGCGTTCTATCCCGTTCAAAACCGTTTGTTTATTAGGTATGAATGATGGTGTTTACCCTCGCTCAATGCCGCCGGAAGGTTTTGATTTGATGAACGGACGCACTCGTCCCGGTGACCGTTCTCGTCGTGATGATGACCGTTACCTATTCTTAGAAGCGATGTTGTCGGCGCAAGAGTGTTTATACATCAGTTATGTCGGCCGTTCGATTCAAGATAATACTGAGCGAGTGCCGTCGGTATTGGTTTCAGAGTTGATTGAGTACTGCCAGCAGAACTACTGCCTAAGTGAAGACCAAGCGCTACCAAGTGATGATTCTGGTATCAAGCTGACTCAAGCGATCAGTTTTGAACACACCATGACGCCATTTAGCCCGGCTGCCTTTACTCAAGGTGATTCAAGCCATGTGCTGAGTTACGCCAAAGAATGGCTTCCTGCGGCTAACCGTTCCGGTGAACGCAGTGGTGAATTCAATCGTGCCTTGGATGACTATTTGCTTGGCGCGACTTATCCGTTAGAACTCGATTTGGTTGAGCTACAGCGTTTCTGGCGCTTGCCAGTGCAATACTTCTTTAATCGCCGCTTAAAGGTAGTGTTTGAGCCGCCGCTTCCGGTAATGGAAGACGATGAGCCATTCGTGCTTAATGGCTTAGAGAGCTTCCAGCTTAAAGATGCTTTGCTCCAAGTACTACTCGATCACCCAGCAGGGGCAGATGAAGCGGTTCGCTTGTTTGTTTCTGAACAAAAGGCACAAGGTCGCTTACCGGTTGGTGCTTTTGGTGATATCGAGTTTGAAACCAACCGTGTTCAAGCGGAAGATTTAGCCAAAGAGATTCGATTTGTAAGTGGGCAGCCACAACAAGATCTCGAGGTAAATATTGAATTTGACGTGCTAGGCGAGGGCAAGCCGGTTCGTTTGATGGGGTGGCTGACTCAAAATTATCAATCGGGCTTAGTACGCTTCCGTAGCGGTAAAATTCGTTCGCAAGACTACTTGGCTGCGTGGATCGATCACTTGTGTTGCGCAGTGATGGGGCACGGCAAAACGACTCATATTATTGGCTACGACAGAAAAGAAGGTGTGGTGCACCAAACGCTACAACCTATCGGCGATACGCAGCAGGCGAAGAGTTTATTGGCTGAGTTAGTACGACTGTTTTATCAAGGTATGACAGCACCACTGCCGTATTTCCCGAAAACCGCCTTGGCCGGCGTTGAAGCGGGCTTTAGCCGTGGTAAATGGGTCGACGATGAAGAGAAGTCGCTCAAGAAAATGGCCGATACTTTTAATGACAGCTTCGCTTTTACTGGCGAGGGGCGAGATACCTACATCTCGCGTATTTGGCCTAAGTGGGATGATGAGCTGGCTGCTGAGTCACGCATGTATTCAACGCTTGTGTTACAGGCGGCAAGGTTGGCGGCTGCCGATCTGGAAGATCAGGAATAAGTGGCAGTGATCGACAAGATCAATAGCGGGTGCGCTGACTTAATGAAAGACGAAATAGAGTCGCTAGTAAGTATTTGGGATGCTTACTTTCCAAGTGAAGGTAAGCAGGATGGAGAGAAGCAAGGTACAGGAAATAAAGTGGCCGCCAGTAAATCATTATTAGTGTAGGGCGTTCGCTGTACGGCCACAGGTCAGAGGGACCATTATTCTGTGGTTCTAAGTAGGCAATGAGTATAAAACTCGAATCGCGCTCCTGAACTCGTGGGCGCATAGTAGCGAGGCGATCCGAATTGATCCGTGAGAGAGATCGCACTAACTATTAACAAATCAGCGTAGGACGTAAATTGAATGACGTTTTCCACGCTAGGTCACATTTGTAACAACATATTTATCAGAAGGCAGTAAGGCATGACGACCACAAGCAGTGTTCAGGTAATTGCTCCACAGACACTCAACACCATGACGTTTCCACTTCATGGTGCGCGTTTAATTGAAGCATCGGCGGGTACAGGTAAAACATTTACCATCGCTGGCTTGTACTTACGTCTACTGCTCGGACACGGCACGGCCGCACCACAAGGCGAGCTCGCGGAAGCTACCCGACATCACGAGCCGCTCACTGTAGATCAAATCCTGGTCGTGACTTTTACCGAAGCAGCAACCGCAGAGCTGCGTGACCGTATCCGTGCTCGAATTCATGATGCTCGCATTGCGTTTTCTCGCGGGCAAAGTGACGACCCAGTGATTGCTCCTTTGCTGCAAGAGATCGAAGACCATGCTGGCGCTGCGAAAACACTGCTCAATGCCGAAAGGCAAATGGACGAAGCGGCTGTCTACACCATTCACGGCTTCTGTCAGCGAATGTTGACTCAAAATGCCTTCGAGTCTGGTAGCCGATTTGATAATGAATTTGTGACTGATGAAAGCCATCTTAAGGCGCAAGTGGTAGCCGACTATTGGCGTAAGCAGTTTTATCCGCTGCCGATTCAACTGGCTGGTGAGGTTCGTAATATCTGGGGTTCACCGGCTGCATTATTAGCAGACGTCAATCGTTACCTGACGGGCTCTCCATTGAAGCTAACCGTCGATGCGATGTCAGGTGATTTGCAAACCCTGCACAACCAAAACCTAGATAAAGTGAAGCAGCTCAAAGCGCTGTGGTGTGAGTCTGAAGCGGACTTTTTGGCTTTGATCTCAGGTTCAGATGTGAACAAACGCAGTTACACCAAGAAGTCTTTGCCGACATGGCTAGAGGCTGTGACGGCATGGGCGCAAAGTGACACCCATGATTATCAATATCCAGACAAGTTAGAAAAGTTCTCTCAAGCCACTTTAATCGAGAAAACACCGAAAGGCGCCGCGCCTCAGCACGCTGTTTTCGAAGCGATTGAGGATTTCTTAAATAACCCTGCCGACTTGAAAGCCCCGTTATTGGCGCATGCGATTACTCACTGTCGAACTATGCTCGCTAAGGTAAAACAGCAGAAGCAGTGGCTGTCGTTTGATGACCTGTTGACTCAGTTATCTGCGTCGATTGATGTCGATGAGCAGTCACTGCTAGTGGAAAGAATTCGCACTTTATACCCGGTAGCGATGATCGATGAATTCCAAGATACCGATCCACTGCAATACAGTATTTTTAGCCGAATCTATCTCGATACCCCGCAGTGCGGCTTGTTTATGATCGGTGACCCGAAACAGGCGATTTATGGCTTCCGTGGCGCAGATATCTTTACCTATATCAAGGCGAGAAACCAAGTTAGTGCTCACTACACCTTAGGCACTAACTGGCGTTCGAGTGCTGATATGGTGAGTGCAGTAAACCAAGTGTTTATGAACTCGGATAGCCCGTTTATCTACGACCAAGACATTCCATTTTTGCCTGTTGCAGCCAGTCCATCTGCCGATAAGCGCCAATGGGTAATGAATGGTGAAACTCAGCACGCACTCACCTTTTGGTTACAAGAGGCTGAAGACAAGCCGCTACCAAAGGGTGAATATCACAAGACAATGGCTGAGGCGACGGCGAGTCAAATTCAAACCATTCTGACCGCTTCTCAAAACCAGCAAGCCTATTTTGATAACGGCAAAAAACAACATGCCGTGAATGCGGGTGATATTGCTGTCTTGGTTCGAACCGGCAGTGAAGGTCGTCTGATCAAGAACGCGCTGTCTGAGCAAGGTATTGCAAGTGTGTATTTGTCTAACCGAGACAGTGTATTCACCAGCTTGGTTGCGCAAGATATTCAACGCTTGCTACAAGCGGTGCTGACACCTGAAAACGACCGTGCATTGCGCGCGAGTCTAGCCTCCGAGTTGTTTGCTCTCGATGCCGCATCATTGGATGAACTCAATAACGATGAAGTGGTGTGGGAAAACGTGGTTAATGAGTTTCGAGAGTATCGTAAGTTGTGGCTACAGCGTGGCGTGTTACCAATGCTGCGCAGCGTGATTAGCAAGCGACATCTCGCGGAACGCTTGCTGGAAGAAGAAAATGGTGAGCGCTCACTCACTGATTTGATGCACATAGGTGAATTGCTGCAGCAGGCAAGACAAGAGCTCGACAGCGACTACGGCTTGTTACGTTGGTTGGCAGAAGCGATTTCCGATGCTCAAAATGGTTTAGGCGGCAGCGAAGACGACATTCAGCGTCTTGAATCAGAGAGAAACTTGGTTCAAATCGTTACCATTCACAAGTCGAAAGGTTTGGAATATGACTTAGTATTCTTGCCATTTGTTGCGAGTTACCGAGAGGCGAGCGAAGGCAAATTCTACGACCATGATTCAGACACCACAGTACTGGATATCACAGGTAGTGACACTGCCTTAGCTCAAGCCGATAAAGAGCGACTAGCGGAAGACTTGCGTTTGATTTATGTAGCGCTGACTCGTGCGGTTTATGGCTGTTTCATTGGTATGGCGCCACTGCGTAAAGGGCGTTCAACTAAAGAGCCGACCGGCGTGCATTTAAGTGCGATGGGTTATTTGGTTCAAAACGGTCAAGAGCAAGGTATTGCCGAATTGCATCAGGCTCTTGCAGCCATTGAGAGTAAGAACTCAAGTGTCCTGCTAGCCGAAACACCAACCGCGTATGAGCAAGTGTTTGTACAAACAGAGCAAGTGAGTGAAGACTTACATGCTAATGAACTCAAGGCTTCAATCGACAGGGCTTGGCGTATCACCAGTTATTCAGGGCTTGTAAAGCAAGGCAGTCACGGTGCAAGTCATGACGCGACCATTGAGGTGTCTGGCTTTGATATTGACTCGGCTGATGAGCAGGATGAGTCTGAGTTGATTGAACCTGAACGCTCTATTTTTACGTTCCCTCGTGGTGCTCGCCCGGGTACTTTCTTACACACCTTGTTTGAGGAGGTTGAATTTACCGGGCCAGCAACCAGCGAACACAACACGCAAGTAATCACTCACTTATTAGAATCAGAGCAATACGAATTAGAGTGGCTACCTGTGCTTCAACAACTGGTTGATACGGTGCTGAACACCGCATTGGATGGCAAGAACTTAAAACTAAGCGAGAAAGATTCGACACAACGCTTAGTTGAGATGGAGTTCTTATTACCTATCGAAGTGTTGGCTGCACCTGAACTGAATCAAACCATTCAATATCATGATCCGTTATCGGCTAAAGCGGGCGACTTAGGTTTTCAAACCGTGCAAGGTATGCTGAAAGGCTTCATCGATTTGGTGTTCGAGCATCAAGGTAAATACTATGTACTCGACTGGAAATCGAATCATTTAGGTGATGATGTTGCCGTCTACCATGGTGAAGCATTGAAATCGGCGATGGCCGACCATCGCTATGATTTGCAATATCAGATCTATGCATTGGCGTTGCACCGTTTCTTACGTAGTCGTGTTGCCAATTACAGCTACGAGCAACATTTTGGCGGCGTGTACTACTTGTTCCTACGTGGAATGGATGGCCAATCTCAACAAGGTATTTTCTCAGCGAAACCAACACTGGCTTTACTTGATGAAATGGATCAATTGATTGACGGTAAAGTGATAGACAGACGTTCAGCACAATTGAATGACGATGAAACTGGACAGATGGGGCTTTTATAATGACAACAACGACCACTAATACCAGCATAGATACTGCGAACACAGCAAAGCCAGTTTCACTTATTCCTGAGCAACTCATGGATGTACTCAAGTTTCTTGCGGATAAGGGTTCTATTCGTCAGTTGGACTATCAATTTGCTCGTTTTATTGCTCAGCAAGCTACGAGTTACTCTCAAGAGATCGGCTTTCTTGCTGGGGTAGTGAGCCATGAATTAGGCAAAGGACACATTTGTACTCAGCTGATACATCAGCATACGACAGGCCACGAACAAACGGCAGATCTAGCTCAGTTACTTGGGTTGTACGGTGAAACGGCTCTGCAATTGAATCAAAAGTTGTCAGGTATTGATTGGTTGGCGGTACTTCAATCGTCCAATTTAGTTGGATCAACCAATGACTGTGTTAAGCCGCTGATGTTTGACGGGCAGCGTGTCTACTTACAGCGTTACTGGAACTACGAGGTGGTGCTGGCAGACACGTTAAACCGTTTAAGTAAGCCAGTAGAGTTTAATATTGAACAGAAAAAGGCGCTGACGGAAACACTCAATCAGCTCTTCGTACGTAGTTATCATTTTCTGTTTAATGCCTTAGCCAAGGCTGAAGCAAATCAACAAACGTCTCAGGTATTACGTCAACAGCTGGTGTGTGATCATCTTGATATTGTCGATGAGCAATCTCTGAATTGGGGGGCAATCGACCAAGCGATCGTCCAAGTGAAGCAGGTAACGGACTTAGATGTTCTAGATGGTTTAGTACCGCTATCAGCATGTTTGAACTGGCAAAAAGTGGCGGCAGCGGTGGCACTGAGTCGTCGTTTTGCGGTGATTTCTGGCGGACCGGGTACCGGTAAAACGACCACGGTAACCAAGTTATTGTCGGCGATGGTCGAGCAATCACTAAGCCAAGGTAAAACACCAACGATTAAGCTCGTTGCACCAACGGGTAAAGCGGCGGCGCGTTTAACTGAATCAATTGGTAAAGCGATTGAGCAACTGCCTTTAGCGCCTGAAGTAAAAGCTAACATACCAACGGAATCGAGCACTTTGCACCGATTACTTGGCGCTATTCCCAACCGTGCTGAGTTTAGACACAATCGACGTAATCCACTTCACCTGGATATCTTGGTGGTGGATGAAGCGTCGATGGTTGATCTGTCGATGATGTATAAGCTGGTGGATGCACTTCCTGCACACGCAAGGCTTATCTTATTGGGAGATAAAGACCAACTGGCTTCAGTTGAAGCAGGCGCAGTGTTAGGTGATATCTGCTCATTTAATTCAGCAGGCTATAGCAGTGCTCAAGGCAACTTGATTGCGGAGATGACAGGCTTTGATGCGATAGCCAATTCACAGCAGGTAAAAGCGGGAGTCGTTAATCCTCCTGCCATTGCAGACAGCCTATGTATGCTACAGAAGAGTTACCGTTTCGATGCGCGCTCTGGTATTGGTCAGTTGGCAAAAGCAATCAATAACGGCTCAGCGAGTCAAGTAGACCAAGTGTTTGCCAAAGGTTTTGGCGATATCGAAAATCATCCTTTATCGAGCGACAGCTATAACTTGATGCTGCGTACCTTGGTTAATGAGTATGGTGCGTATCTCAATCGAATGAATGTGCCATTGGAAGAGCTAGAAACTCAAGAAGCGAGAGCCAAATCGGTACTCGATTTGTTCAGCCAATGCCGACTACTGTGCTCTATTCGTGAAGGTGATTTTGGTGTTAATGGCCTCAACCACAGAATTGAAAGAGCGCTTGCCGCAAGGCGTTTAGTGAATCCACATAATGATGAATTGTGGTATCACGGGCGACCAGTGATGGTAACGCGTAACGATCATGGCTTGGGTTTATATAATGGTGATATTGGTATCTGCATGCTTGAGTCGGATTCAAGCCAACCTGACTCAACCCCTCGTTTGAAGGTCTATTTTGAATTACCTGATGGCAGTGTGAAAGCTGTACTACCAAGTCGAGTGCCTGAGCATGAAACGGCTTATGCGATGACAATTCATAAATCTCAAGGTAGTGAATTTGATTTGACCTTAATGATTCTGCCACCAGATTTCAGCCCAATCTTGACTCGAGAGCTTATCTACACGGGGATTACGCGTGCGAAGAAACGACTGATGATGTTCAGTGATACGAATGTATTGAAGCGTGGGATTAAAGTGAAAACAGAGCGAGTGAGTGGTTTAGGAAGTCGCTTAACCAACTAGAGATAATTGAGGCATATGTACAAAGCAACCATCCCTGGTTACTTTGAGCGTACTAGGAATCAGTGCCTAAAAACGCTCGAGTAAACGATATGTGGTTTATCTTGTATTTTGCTTGGCAATTCAAAATAAACTCTTTTAGATTTTCGCTCACAGGGAACACGCAGTGAACGTCTAGCCCTTCTAAGAATTGGTTATCAGCCATATCCCAAAAACTTTGCAGCGAGTTACAAACAATGGTTCTCATATCAATGTTGCTCTTTTTGCTGTTTATATCAACGACCAGAGCATCAATCGCCTGCTGATCGTTAACGGGTATAGCAATCCGTGCAGTAACCACTTCGATTCGCTCAAATGATTTGTGTCATAGGGCGGTTGAGGTGGTCATTCCAATAAAAACATTTGTTATTTTGTTAAAGCGACCAAATTCTAAACAATTTTGTTTGTGACTTAAAGTGCATACCTAATAAATCCCATATAGAAAACGATTAAATTTGCAATTATTTTTCTTTTGAAGTGAGATTCTAGTCCAAAACTTTATTTACACATTTAACGCTAAGATTTTTGAGTTACGTTGATAGTTGTATAGGCCCTGTTTTTCCATCGGTAGCTCATCAACTCCAATCTCGTAAAACCCTTGTTCACGGAACCAATGCAGGCTGTGTGTGGTTAAAACGAAAATTTGGTCGATATCACGAGACTTCGATTGATGACGCATATAATCCAGTAATATTTGCCCGCGGTTGCCATCACGATAATCAGGATGGATAGCCACACAAGCCATCTCCGCCATATGATCTTCCGGGTATGCGTAGAGGGCTGCGCAACCGATAATCAGGCCATCTTTTTCAATAATGGTAAATCGGTGGATCTCTTGCTCTAGCTGTTCTCTAGAGCGGCGTACTAAGATGCCTTGCTCTTCAAGTGGGCGAATAAGGTCAAAGATGCCGCCAATGTCGTCAATCTGAGCTTGTCTTACTTGCTCGGCACTCGCCATCACCACTTGGGTTCCAATACCATCGAAAGAGAACAGCTCTTGGATCAGGGCGCCATCCACTTTGTAGCTGATTAAGTGGCAACGAGGTACGCCTGCACGACAAGCGGAAATTGATCCTTTTAGGAAGCGCAGTGTTCCTGTACTCATGTCTTCGGCTGGATTTTGAGATTGAGTTAAGCGTTCTAGAATATGTTTAGCATCTTTAGGAAAGAGCTCGGCGAGCACATTGCCGTTTTGATCTGTTACCCCTTGCTCAGAGCAAAAGCCAATGAGCTTGTCGGCTTTTAAACAAATCGCTACTTGAGTTGCGACTTCTTCAGAGAGTAGGTTAAAGCTTTCGCCTGTAACGGAGCTCGCAATAGGGCCAAGCAACACGATAGAACCTTGGTCGAGTGTGTGATTAATCCCTTCGATATCGATTCGACGAATACGTCCGCTATGGCAATAGTCGGTACCATCATCTACACCCAGTGGCTGGGCTGTAATGAAGTTGCCACTCATCACGTTAAGTTGAGTGCCCGCCATTGGCGTGTTGTTTAAGCTCATTGAAAGGCGAGCGGTGATGGCAAGTTGAAGCTGTCCAGCAGCTTGCATAGCCACACCCAGAGCGTATTCATCGGTGACTCTAATGTTCTTATGATAGGGTGTGTGGCAATCTTGTTTCGCCAGTAGCTGGTTGATCTGTGGTCTTGCACCGTGAACGAGAACAATCTTTACTCCAAGGCTATGGAGCAGAGCGATGTCACTAATTATGTTACCAAAGTTCTTATCGGCAACGGCTTCGCCTCCCAACATTATGACCATGGTTTTGCCACGGTGTGCATTAACATAGGGGGTTGATTGTCTAAAGCCTTTTACTAGCGCTGTACTTCTTAGTTTCACAGAACAAGTCCAATTTGTTTATTTATTCGATAATTTAGCATTTAAATTCAAATTTAAACAACATCTTTTTGGAATAAAGCGCAAACAATTCTCATCTAGGCTTCATTATCTAAAGCGTCTCAGTGTAGAATGCGCACAGCATCTTCATGAGTAGTAACCGAATGCCGCAAGCTTCAGCACAAAAGAATAAAATCGATGAGATTACTAAAGGCCTCTACACTGAGGCTGAACAGCGCAATCAATCTCCATTGAAGCGCAAGATCATAGAGCGTTGCCTGATGGTGCTAGCTCTTGTCGGTTCGTTTGCTGTCGTATCGCTTTATGGTGATGTCATCACTCGTTTGCAGCAGGCTGCAACGCCAAATCATTTGCTGTATGGCACTTGGATTGAGCAAGATGTGGCTCATTATGCGACGGATGAGTTTGTGTTGAATGCCAATGGAGTGTCTGTCGCTGGATCTATTATCGCGACCAGTTTTGAATTTGACGGCAACTACTTCGAGTATAAAGCGGGAGATAAGACGTACCGCTTCCGAATGACCAATTCTGACAACACAGAAATGACGCTGGATTCAGAGAGTCATTACAATCCCGTCTTTCGTTTAAAAGGCCACACCGATAACTCCGTCCGATAGGTTATCTTCTTGTAAACTCTTACAAACTAAGATTGTGTTATCTGATCGTTTTTGTCATCCTCGATACATAGAATTTTTAGGATGACTCTTGTGATTAAAAAATGGCTTCCCCTTGTCGCTGCCTCTGTCTTATTTGGCTGTGCTCAACCTACCGATCTCGCTCAACAACATCTTGATGATGAATTTCCTCGCACCTTAAACAAGGTCGATCAGGTTGAATCCAATAAACCAAGAGACTACACCGCATTTGCTGAGCAGGCTGAAATGGTGGTGTCTAAATCTCCTTCGATGGCGAAAATCTACGAGCCGCTATACAAGCAACTTAATGAGTGGGCGATGCTAAGTGGTGACCCAAGTGAACTCGCAAACTTTGGTGTTCAAACAGCTCAACTTGGTGGTGGTGATAAGCAGGGCAATGTGCTTTTCACCGGTTATTTCTCTCCAGTAATGGAACTGCGCCATGAAGCGAATGAAGAGTACCGTTACCCGGTTTATGGCCTTCCTGAATGCGATAAAGAGTGTCCAACCCGTGAAGAGATCTACAATGGCGCATTAGAAGGTCAAGGACTTGAGCTTGGCTACGCTGCTAATCGTATCGACCCGTTTATGATGGAAGTACAAGGCAGCGGTTTCGTGCATTTTGGTGATGACGATACCTTGCAGTATTTTGCTTACGCAGGAAAAAACAACAAAGCTTACGTGAGCATTGGCCGTGTGTTGATCGAGCGAGACTTGGTTCCCCGTGAAAAGATGTCGTTGAAGGCGATCAAAGAGTGGGTGTTGGCGAATGACCCCGAAGTCGTTAAAGAGCTGTTAGAACAAAACCCATCTTTCGTTTTCTTTGAAGCAAGAGATGACCTATCGGTAATGGGCAGCGCAGGAATCCCTCTACTACCAATGGCTGCAGTCGCAGGTGATCGCTCTATCTTACCAATGGGAACGCCGATTCTTGCAGAAGTACCGCTGCTAAATGCCGATGGTACTTGGAGCGGAGCACACCAATTAAGACTGTTATTGGTTTTAGATACGGGCGGCGCGGTTAAGCAAAATCATTTGGATCTTTACCATGGTATGGGGCCACGCGCTGGTACTGAAGCGGGTCACTACAAACATTTTGGCCGAGTGTGGAAATTGGGCTTAGATGGCAGTGCGACTGAAGCACCATGGGCTTTACCGCCGGAAAAGGTCGAGTAAACGACAATAAAATAGGGCATTGAAAGCGAATCGCTAATCCCCTAGACTTTTTATTCAAGAGTGCGTATAAAACGCACTCTTTTCTTTTTCTCAGAAATAAATTGGCGGCAACAATGCGTGAATTGACCACTCCAGCTTCAGAAAACTATGACCAACGATTCGGTGGCACTCGTCGCCTGTATGGTAATAGTGAAGTCGACATACTTAGAGCGGCACATGTGTGTGTGATCGGTATTGGTGGCGTTGGTTCATGGGCGGTTGAAGCGCTTGCGCGTACTGGCGTGGGTGAGCTGACATTGATCGATATGGATGATGTGTGTGTTACGAACATCAACCGTCAGATTCACGCAATGTCGGGCACGGTGGGCAAGAGTAAAATAGAAGTGATGGCCGAGCGCGTTAAGCTGATTAATCCTGAGTGTAAAGTTAACCTGATTGACGATTTCATCGGTCCTGACAATCAGGCTGAATACCTGTCGAAAGAGTTTGATTTTGTGCTGGATGCTATCGATAGTATGAAGGCTAAGGCTTCGCTATTGGCGTATTGCCGCAGTAACAAAATCAAAGTGATCACCACTGGTGGCGCGGGTGGTCAAATCGACCCAACGCAAATCAAAGTAGCGGATCTGACTAAAACGATTCAAGATCCATTAGCGAAGAAACTGAAAGATACGCTGCGTCGTCATCATAACTTCCCTAAGAATCCTGCGCGTAAGTTTGGCATCGATTGTGTATTCTCGACTGAGCAGCTTAAATACCCACAAGCGGATGGTAGCGTATGCGCGGCGAAAGCCACAGCAGAAGGACCCAAACGTATGGATTGCGCGACCGGTTTTGGTGCTGCAACTGTAGTAACGGCGACTTTTGGCTTTGTTGCTGTTTCGCGTATTGTAGAAAAGATCATTCAAAAGCACAGTGAGTAACTCGCTACTGTATGCCTAATAAGAATTTATTGGATATTAAAATGATGTCATTCCCGAGCTCTCCATTTGGCAAAGAAATTACTAGTGATGATATTGTCGCAAAGATGCAGGCTTTCAACGGTTGGGAAGACCGTTACCGTCAAGTAATTCAATGGGGAAAGAAACTGCCAGTAATGCCTGATGAACTGAAAAGTGAGCAGGTTGTGGTATCTGGTTGTGAGAGCCAAGTGTGGTTAGTTTCGCAGAACATCGACGGTGTTTGGTACTTTTGTGCCGATTCAGACGCACGTATTGTACGCGGACTTATTGCGTTAGTAATGGCGGCATATGACGGTAAAACATCAGAGCAAGTTCAAGCGTTTGATATCGATGGTTATTTCGCAGAGATTGGCTTGATTACGCATTTGAGCCCTTCAAGAGGAAATGGACTTAAAGCGATTGTTGAGCAAATTAAGAGCCTCGCTAGCTCGTAATTGTCTCACACCTTTTCATCGTAGTGCTTGAAAGAGATTCCAGATACTTCGTTCCTCAGTTCTGAAATGACGAATTCTAACGGTGTTTCGTCATTCCCTAAAGCGACGAAGGAGCGTAATAGGGAATCTCGCCATCCCCTAAAGCATATCAACGGCTTTTTCTATCGCCGCTACGAGCTTTTCAACATCATCCATGTTGTTGTAAATACCAAATGAAATTCGAACCGTTCCTTTCACTCCAAGTGCATCCATTAATGGGTGTGCACAGTGGTGACCAGCGCGAACGGCAATACCTTGTTGGTCAAGTAACGTCGCAATATCTTGATGGTGAACGCCATCCATCACAAAAGTAATAACGCTCGAATTGGGCTTATAACCGAGTATTTGGATGTCGTCCAATTGACTGAGTGCTTGATAAGTTTTGTGTTGTAGCTGGTGGATATGATCTTCCACGTCTTGTTGTTCAAACTGATGTAACCACTCGATTGCTGAACTTAAAGCGATAGCACCTGCTACGTTTGGTGTGCCTGCTTCGAACTTACCAGGTAATTCAGAAAACGTGGTGCCAGAAAAAGAGACCCGTTCGACCATTTTGCCACCGCCATGCCATGGCGGCATCGCTTCAAGTAATTCAAGTTTGCCGTAAAGTACGCCAATCCCAGCTGGAGCATAGAGTTTGTGCCCTGAGAATACGTAGAAGTCTGCGCCCAAAGTGGCAACATCCACAGGTTCATGAACGATACCTTGTGCGCCATCGACCACAACAATGGCATCCATCTTGTGGGCTTTTTCGATCACTTGCTCAATCGGTTGGCGAGAACCCGTCACATTGGTTATCTGAGCCAGAGCAACAATCTTGGTTCGCTTCGTTAACAGTGCATCAAAAGTGGTAAGATCAAACTCACAGTCAGATGTCATCGGGATTTTGATGACCTCAGCACCGGTTTGTTCTGCCACGATTTGCCAAGGGACGATGTTGGCGTGGTGCTCCATTTCGCTCACCAGAATTTCATCGCCTGGTTGAAGGGTGCTTCTAGCGTAAGTTTGAGCGATAAGGTTGAGTGCTTCGGTGGCACCGCGAGTCCAGATAATCTCTTTCGATGAGGCAGCGCCAATAAACTGAGCGACCTTGTCTCTAGCGGCTTCAAATTGGCTGGTGGCGTGCGCGGTTAAGCTGTGACTACCACGATGAACATTGGCATTCTGCTTGGAGTAATACTGGCTAATGGCATCAATAACTACCTGAGGTTTTTGTGTGGTTGCCGCGCTATCTAAGTAAATCAGTGGTTGCTGATTGATGGTTTGTGATAGCGCAGGGAACTGCTCTCGGATGTGATTGATATCAAGCATCTATTCTTACCTAAATCTTGGAAATTGGTGCCAGCGTTATGCTGAGCGTTATCATTATTTTATCGCGACTTATTGATTGGCGCAGGCTAATATTGTTTTTTCCAGCTACTTTCTTGTTCTTTGACTTGTGTGAAGAGTGTTTGGTTAACGGGAACGTCGATTTGATGCCTATGTGCTGTCTTCAATAGAAAGCCAGTAATGAAATCTATCTCGGTCTTTCTTTGATAGAACATATCTTGTTTCATAGAGGAGTTATTCTTTGCCGTCGCTTGAATAACTTTGTTGACGTTAGTTTCTAATTCGTCGAACGAGCAACTAATGCCCTCTGCCTGCATAACTTGCGTCAGCTCTTCAAGGATCGCGATTAGAGTATTACCAAAGTGTGGTTTGGATAGGTCTCCATTCTTGATTTGCTCAAGGCCAGTTAGCGGGTTGATTGCGCAATTGATCGCGAGTTTGGTCCACAAAGCGGTATTGATTTCTGGGTTCCAGCTGACGTTAGGCAGTGCGTGATTAAGGACCTCGGTTAAGAAGGCGCATTTTTCCCCAGCTTGATTAAAAGCCCCTAACTGAGTTTTACCAAAACCTGTGTGAACCACATGATTGCGATCGGGTTTGAATGCAGCTTGAGTGGTGGTCGCTAATATAACTGGATGAGTATTTATTTGATCAGTTATAGCATCGACAGCGCCCATGCCGTTGTGCATGAACATTAGGATCGTATCGGAGTCGATATATTGAAGCAGTGGTGTGATAGCATCTTCGACTTGCCAAGCTTTTACAGTGAAGAGCACCAAATCGCTTTCTGAAAGCTTGCCTTTGTCGTTATTGCTGAAGGAAATCGAAGCTTGCTCGTCAAGAGATAGAGCAACAGAGGGGTCAGAAGAGCGACTCCATAAAGACACATTATGACCAGCTTGAAGCAGTTTTATCGCCCATAAAGCGCCAATCGCTCCGGGACCAACAATAGTGATGTTCACAGCAATACCGAGATAAGAAAGTAGTGCTGCAAGGATAGCGAGGCATTAAATGAAAGCAATAAAAAATGGCACCCGAGGGTGCCATTTAGATAACTTTCTTAGAAGTTCGATTAGAACTTGTAAGTTACTGCAACGTAGTGACCGAAACCAGATGATTTCAGCGCATCGCTATCTTTGATACCGTAAACGTCTTTGTAGCCTTTAAGACCGTAACCAACTGCGAATTGGTCTGAGTGCCAGTAGATACCGTTGTACATTGCACCGCCGTTGCTAGCTGAAGCGTACTCATCTTTCATACCGAATTGGTAATCAATGTAACCTTGGTAAGAGATGAATGAACCGTTCTCGAAGAAGTAGAATGGCTTGAACCAGTTAGCAGAGATTTGGTAGCCGTTCCAATCTTTACGGTTACCATCGTAAGTTCCGTAAAGGTTAACGCCTACTTTACCAAACCAAGGAACCATTACGTCAGAACCTAGACCGATCTTCTGATTGTTTACTGAGAATGGGTTAGTTTTGTAATCTGTACCGTCCCACTCCATAAGAGTAGCAACGTATAGCTCTTGTACTGGACCGAAAGAAAGGTCTTTACCAGTTAGGCCATCAATAGACATACGAGGAGCAAACTTCATGAAGATTTTAGGATCCCCAACTTTGTCGCTGCCTTTGTCTGAAGTTAGGTTGAATACATCAACGTAACCGTATAGATCAAAGATTCCTGAACGACCGCCAAATTCCATCTCTAGGTAGTCATGAGATGATTCGCCAGGAAGCTCATCGAAAGCACCCATTAGGTTAAATTGAAGCCACTTGTAATCGTTTTTGTGGATGTCGCCGTCAGAATAATCTGCTGCCATTACTGGAGCAGAAGTCGCTGCAAGTAGGCCAAGAGTTAAAAGTGATTTACGCATAATGGAACTCTCTATGTTTGAAATAAGTAACCCGCTAATCCGTGCGTGTTTGTGTGTCCGAATGGCGAGCATCATAGCGATTTTGTTCTCAAATAAAAGTGAGACGGAGTGAAAATTGCAATTATTAAGGTGAGATCGATCACACAAATGATCTAAATGATGGAACTTTAAGGTTGTTGTGCGTCTTGATGCACTCCTAATTCTATTGATTTTGTGAAATATGATTATTTTTTGTATTAGTTGGTGAATTGATGCTCTAAGCAAACGATTATACTAAATTGAGTGATATGCATATCAAAATCAACAGTATTCCTTTCTATGTGATTCTCTCCCTAAAAGCGGATAAATATCTCCTCATGTAAACCCACTTCCTGATCTATTTTTAATCAACTTCGTAATGGTGGTGGAATCAATTGATGAGCAACCGGTGTGACGAGCGATAACCTTCGAGCTTTTGTGACTTGTTTCGATCACCGAGAATTTTAAGACGGTTCCCTACACGAAACACAGAGAGAGTGTGTTTTAAGATTTTTACTGAGCGTATCTTTTGTGTGACGAACCGGTCTAACTTTTTGGAGAGAAGACCGATGAAATATTCACCATTATTAGCTGTCGCTGTGTCAGCTCTGTTTATTGTTGGGTGTGATGATGACGATGAGCCTACAACGCAGCTTCAAGCCGTTCATGCATCTCCCGATGCCCCGTTGGCTAACGTACTAATAGACAATCAACCACTCTGGAGTAGCGTAGACTACGCGCAGGCCTCTGGTTACTCGGCGGTCAACCAAGGCCAGACATCTGTGCAAGTCGATGTTCAACTTCCTGGAGACGCAGTAGCAACTGTTATCCCGCAAAGCCAATTCGATTTGAGTGGGGAGCTAGACTACACCGTTATGGTAGTAGGGGATGCAGATGGTTCCAACAATCCTGTCGAGGCCTTAGTTGTGACTCGACCAGCTGAGGGCACAGCAACGAGCTCAACGTTAGATGTACAAGTCGTTCACGCTGCCACGGGTGTTGGCGATGTAAACCTGTATGTGACAGGGCCAAGCGATCCATTGGGTGCTCCACTCGGCACCTTAGGTTATAAAGACTTTACCGATGTTCTTAATATCCCCGCAGGGCAATATCGAGTGAGACTGGAAACGGTCAGCGGCAATGCTATCGCATTCGATTCAGGGGAGATCACTCTACCCGCTGGTAGCGAATTAACGATTGCCGCTGTGCCGAGAGCTGATTCTAATAGCGCCTCACCTGTGAAGTTAATAGTTATGGACGGTAGTGGCTCCTCGTTAATCTACGACATGGCAGAGACGGCGGAAGTAAGAGTAGGGCATTTAGTGGATGGAGCACCGAATGTAGATGTGTACGTAAACGCGGCTAAGTTTGCACCTCTTGATGGCTTAATGTTTAAAGAAATTCGTGGCTTCTTAGACTTAGCAGCTGACAGTTATGACATTGATATTTACGAAACGGGAACAACCTCTCCAACATTTATCGATGTTGATGGGTTAGCTGTATTCGCGGGGATGGATTACAGCATTTATGCAGTGGGGACAGTGAGTCCGCTAAACTTGGAGCCTTTAGTCGTTCCCGAAAACCGTCGTCCGGTGGCAACCAGCGCGGTGCTCAACATTACGCATGCTGCGGCTAATTCAATTGCGGCGTCTGTAGATATCTACTTAACAGAAAATGTAGGCATTGTTGGAAGTACACCAGCGCTGAGTGATGTGAAGTTTAAAGATTATGCGAATGGCATCTATGTTGCAGCAGGGTCTTACTTTGTGACCATTACTGTCGCGGGCCAACCGTCGGTTGTGGCAATTGACTCTGCTCCAGCAACCTTGGCTGATGGTGTAGTTTATCAAGTTGTGGCGATAGATGATTCAGCCGGTACTGGCTTCAACCTTATCGTGAGTGACACAACAGACTAGCGCTTACGAAACCAAAGTAACAAAGTAAAAGAGGGTAGCGTGATGCTACCCTCTTTTTACGCTGTTTTCTTTTTCTGTTATTCGTGGTTGTTTTTTGCTTTTTCTAATAAATCTGCGAAAAAGTGGCGCAGCGAATAGAGCATGATCAAACTTGGAATCACCATGAGTGCAGTCAATATAAAGAAGGTTGGCCAATCATTGAGGTAATCAACCAGCTCACCACTGAAGGAAGCTAAAGTGGTGCGGCCTAAATTCCCTAAAGAGGCAAGTAGAGCATATTGAGTCGCTGAAAACGCCTGTCCAGTTACTGCAGTCAAAAAAGAAACGAAGGCTACGGTTGAAAAAGCAGCTGTAAAGTTGTCAACCATAAGAGTGGCAACAAATAACTGTTCATTCGGTCCCACATGAGCGATCCAAGCAAACATTATATTACTTGATGCCATCGCGACTCCGCCAATCATCAGCCCACGAACAATACCAAACCTAACATTGACCATACTGCCAATTAGCGTAAACAACATGGTCAGTCCCCAACCCACTAACTTTGAGTAGTAGCCAATCTGTTCATTGGAAAAGCCCACCTCTTTGTAAAACGTAATCGACATTCTCCCTAAGAAAGCTTCACCTATTTTAAAGAGAAAAACAAAGAGTATTAAAGTGAGAGCGACTCTCACTCCATTACGTTTAAAGAAATCCAAGAAAGGTTCTACGGTCGTAACCGTTAGCCAGGCCAAAATGGGATTTCCTAAAAGTCGGTTGTGACGGATCTCCGCTTCTGCTTGTAGGTTACTACGTTTGGTCTTAGGCTCCCCGACTAATAATGTGAACATCATGAGAACGACTACGATCCCAGCCATGCCGTAGTAAACACCATTCCAACCGATTGAATCTGCATTAATAAAGGCAAGGTAACCAGGTAGAGAGTAGCCAGTCCACCAACCAACGACAGCCATTGCAGAGGCTTGTGGTAGTTTTGAAGCTTCTGATTTTGGGAAGGTATCGATACGAAATGCATCAATCGCGATGTCTTGAGTGGCTGAGGCAATGGCAATAGTGAGCGCTAACATTGAGGTAAACGCCAAATTCTCAGCAGGATTGACGCCAGCAATGAATAAGGTGCTAACTAAGACAATAGATTGGCAGAAAAATATCCAGCTACGTCGTTGCCCTAAAATCGCGTGTAGCACCGGTAATTTGACTCGGTCTACCAGAGGTGCCCACAAAAAGTTAATGGCGTATACGGCAAATACACTACCAAAGTAGCCAATAGCTGCACGGGTTAAACCTGCGTCTTTAAGCCAGCCAGACATGTTGGATCCAATAAGAACCCATGGGAAACCGCTTGAGCAGCCGAGCATGAACACCCACAGTAAGCGCTTATCGAGATAGCTTCGGAAAGTTTGCATCCAAGAAAGAGAGGGTGTGCCTGATGACATAAGTCGTCCTTGTATAGAAAAACGCCCTTAAGAAATAAGGGCGTTGCTTTAGATTACTTAAGAAGGGTTACTTTCGTGATGACAATTGGATCAACAGGGATATCTGCCATACGACCCATTCGCTTAGTTGGAATGGTCGCCATCTTTTGAATTACGTCAAAGCCTTCGGTTACTTTACCAAACACAGCGTAACCTGGGTTGCCGCCTTTCGCGTTTAGGAAATCGTTGTCTGCATAGTTAATGTAGAACTGACGAGTCGCAGAGTTTGGTGCGTTAGTACGAGCCATTGCGATGGTCGCTGTGTCATTTTTCAGACCATTGCTACCTTCATTTTTGATCGGAGCATACGTTGCTTGTTGCTGCATGTCTTTATTGAAGCCGCCACCTTGCGCCATAAAACCAGGAATAACACGGTGGAAGATAGTGCCTTCGTAACTACCGTCTGCTACGTATTTAAGAAAGTTCTCAGAACTAATTGGTGCTTGCTCTTGGTTTAGCTCGATTGTGAAGTTACCTAGCGTAGTTTCCACATTCACTTTAGGGCCAGCCCACACGCTCACGCTCACTAACATGAGTGCGATAGAAGATAGAATACGACCCATTAGAAACGTTCCTTCATGTAAGTTTGCAGTTCTTGGTCATTGGCGATCTCTTTCAGCACTAAGTCGATAACGTCGTTAAGTACCATTGCGATATCGTCGTTTGATGCGCTTAATGCACCAGTGCGAGTTGCCGTACCATTGAATGTCTTGACCAGTTTGCCTTCTGGTGTTTCAGCCGTAACTTCAAGTGTTACTTTACCGTCCATTTGGTTTTCCATAATGGTGTGTTCTACGGTAACTAAAGCTTCTTGAATTTCTAAAACAACAGAGTTTTCGCTGTTTACGCTGGCACGAAAGCCTTGAGACTCAAATTGTTGTGCGATAGCGTTTTCTAGAGAAATGCGCATATTTTGTTTAGCGTGAATTGGCTGAATGTTAGCGCGGCCGCTATCAACAAGTGCAACATACTGAGCAGCGCGAACATCTTTACTGGTTAGTGTGTAGGTTTTGCCTTGTACTAGGTTGCTTGAGCTTAGTGAAGCTTCTGGCATTACATTGATCTGTTCTTGCTGAGGGGCTGAACATGCTGTCAAAGCCATGATAGAAGCAGCCAAAATCAGTTTTTTCATTCCTTTATCCTTTCTAAATTCACACCAGAAGCTCGGTATTTTAAATTCTTATAAAGCAGTCTACTGCCTATTTGTTAAAATTAGCAGGTTCTCTTGTTGCTTGTAATATCTCAAATTTTTGGTTTAGTTCAAGCGTTTCAACGTTCGCTTCACCAAATAATCTTGCTAGTTTGACATCGTATCCGAGGTGTCGGTTGCCAATAACAATTAATTTGCCTCCATTGCTAAGAACATGCTTTGCATCACAGAACATTTGCCATGCAATGTGATCGGTAATCGCTTGTTGTTGATGGAATGGAGGGTTACACAACACTAGGTACGTGCTGTTTTTCTTAAAACCGTCCAAACAGTTGTTAGCAATGAACTGGAAGTTGCCTTCTTCCCCCAGGTTATCTTTTACGTTTTGGCGCGCTGATTCTACTGCCATAAAGCTTTCATCGACACACGTAATACGAGCTTGCGGATTCAGTTGACCAGTTTTAACACTCAGTACACCGTTACCACAACCAAGATCGATGATATGACGTAACTCTGGATCTTGAGGGATATGCTCTAGCATATAGCGAGCGCCCTGATCGAGTGCTTCCCCTGAGTAAACATTTGGTAAATTTTTCAGACGGATATCTTCACCATCAACGTCCCACTCAACGAATGGTTCAACTTTGTGAATAGGCTGACAGTTTGGAGAGGAGAACACCAAACGGTGCTTTTTCTTCGCCAGTGATGTTTTGGTTTCACCTAAGTACTTTTCAAACAGATTCAGCGTTGACGTGTGAATCTCTTTTACCTTGTTGACACCAATCACTTGGCAACCTTCAGGCAAAGCTTGGCGCAATTGACTCAGTTGCCACACCAAATGGCGGTTGGTTTTTGGTAGCTGCATCAGTACCAGATCAATACCGTGAGGGATATCATCCATGGTGTTTAAAAAGTTGACGCGATTGCACTGATTACGCTGTAAGTTTTTCAGGCCGCCTCGATGAGAGATAAACGAGTCGCTCATCATGGTCACATCGTGATCTTTTGAGAACCAAGCGGATAGGGCACCAAAGCTGTCGTTTAAGATCAGAATATGTTTGCCAGGTTCAAGGTTCATCTCTTCAACATGGTTAATAATGTATTCGTCGCCCGCATCCCAAGCTTGAAGCGTTTCATTTGAACGTTTAGGGAAACGATGTAAGGTCAAAGTTCTATCGTGAAGGGTAAGTTCAGTTTTCATTACTTGGGATACTTATGTGAGAAATAACAAAGATATTGTCTCAAATGCGGGCTGAACAAGATAGGGAAAACTCGATTAAACCTATGCTGTTCGTTATTAAATACTCAGACAGTAGCCTTGTTAGGGTTTATACTCACCCCACAGATAATGCCAACCCGTTATTAAGGAATCACAATGATCCAAGAAGTTATCGAAACAAAATTGCACAATGAGTTTTCACCAAGTCACTTGAATGTGGTTAATGAGAGCTATATGCACAATGTTCCGGCTGGTTCTGAGAGTCATTTTAAGGTGATTGTTGTGAGCGATGCGTTTGAAGGCTTGCGTCTTATTGCTCGTCACCGAGCGGTAAATAAAGCACTTTCAGAAGAGCTAGCGAACAATATTCACGCTTTATCTATTCACACTTATACAAAAGATGAATGGTTGAAGCAGCTAGATAACGTGCCAGACAGCCCGATGTGCATGGGCAAGTAATAGATTTAATACATATAAAAAGAGGTGGCTATGCCGCCTTTTTTATCGCCTAAATTGTCTGTTTTTTGCCGTTATATCACTCAAACTGATGGCAGATTAAGCGCCTAAAAATACCTACAATGAGTGGTGTTTTTATTAACAGTGTTTCAACATAACTCATAAGATATTAGTTTGTGACAGAGTGTTAATCTCTTGTTTAAAACACTTTTCAAAAGCCAATTTATCTGTGCGGCTCGTCAAATTTATGCATATTTAAGAGTCCATATGCTTCAATTCTCACCAAATAAACGTGCTATTCAAGTTATTGGTCATGGCATCAAGATACCAAAAAATGCTAGAATACGGCACCTGATAAATCTCACATGATTTTTGTGAGAATTTTATTAAGATAATGTTGCGATTTTGGTATCTCAAATTTACCAAAACCGGACACTGTAATGTCGTGTCTAAGGGCGATTTTAAAACGTCCTGAATTTACGCAATTAAAAGAATCTTTTTCCCGATAAAGTAGTGCAAGTGCGTATGATTACAATAAAGAAGGGTTTGGATCTTCCTATCGCAGGAACTCCATCCCAGGTGATTAATGATGGTAAGTCCATCACTAAAGTCGCCTTGCTTGGCGAAGAGTACGTTGGTATGCGTCCTACGATGCATGCTCGCGTTGGTGATGAAGTGAAGAAAGGCCAAGTTCTTTTTGCAGATAAAAAGAACCCAGGTGTTGTATTTACTTCTCCAGCAAGCGGTAAAGTTATTGAAGTGAACCGTGGTGCTAAGCGTGTTCTTCAATCTGTAGTGATTGAAGTAGCAGGCAATGAGCAAATCACGTTCAATAGCTATGAAGCTAACCAACTAGCAGGTCTAGACCGTGATACGGTTAAAGCTCAGTTAGTTGAGTCTGGTTCATGGACTGCTTTGCGAACTCGTCCGTTCAGCAAGGTTCCAGCAATTGATTCTGAAACTCAGGCTATTTTCGTAACTGCTATGGATACAAATCCGCTAGCAGCTGAGCCAGAATTAATCATTAACGA
The DNA here is from genome assembly GCF_016406055.1 of Vibrio sp. IB15. Taxonomy (NCBI): domain Bacteria; kingdom Pseudomonadati; phylum Pseudomonadota; class Gammaproteobacteria; order Vibrionales; family Vibrionaceae; genus Vibrio; species Vibrio sp. IB15. Next base: position 36,802 of record NZ_JAEFCE010000015.1, on the reverse strand, counting down.
GCAGTCTGATGCTTTCGTTGCTGGTTTAGATATTCTTTCAACTCTGACTAACGGTAAAGTGTACGTTTGTAAAAAAGGTACTAGCTTACCTCGTTCAGCTCAGTCTAACGTTGAAGAACATGTTTTTGATGGCCCACACCCTGCAGGTCTTGCAGGGACGCATATGCATTACCTATACCCGGTAAATGCAGAAAACGTAGCGTGGAGCATTAACTACCAAGATGTTATCGCATTCGGTAAGCTTTTCCTTACTGGTGAGCTTTACACTGATCGTGTTGTTTCTCTGGCTGGTCCAGTAGTTAACAACCCGCGTCTAGTTCGTACTCAAATTGGTGCTAGCCTTGAAGAGTTGACAGACAGCGAGCTAATGCCAGGCGAAGTTCGTGTGATTTCTGGTTCTGTACTAACTGGTACACAAGCAACTGGTCCACATGCTTACCTTGGTCGTTACCATCAGCAAGTTTCTGTTCTACGTGAAGGTCGTGATAAAGAGCTATTCGGCTGGGCTATGCCTGGTAAGAATAAGTTCTCTGTTACTCGTTCATTCCTTGGTCACCTGTTTAAAGGTCAGTTGTTCAACATGACAACGACTACAAACGGTAGTGATCGCTCAATGGTTCCAATCGGTAACTACGAGCGCGTAATGCCTCTAGATATGGAACCTACATTGCTGCTTCGTGATCTATGTGCAGGCGACGTTGATAGTGCACAAGCACTAGGTGCGCTAGAGCTAGATGAAGAAGATTTGGCATTGTGTACCTTTGTATGTCCAGGTAAGTACGAGTACGGTCAACTACTTCGTGAATGCCTAGATACGATTGAGAAGGAAGGGTAATTTTCATGGGCCTTAAAAAGTTTCTTGAAGACATCGAGCATCATTTTGAGCCAGGTGGTAAACACGAGAAGTGGTTCGCGCTTTACGAAGCAGCGGCTACAGTGTTCTACACGCCAGGTCTAATCACAAAGAAAAGCTCACACGTTCGTGATAGCGTTGACTTAAAACGTATCATGATCATGGTTTGGTTCGCGGTATTCCCAGCTATGTTCTGGGGTATGTACAACGCGGGTGGCCAAGCTATCGCTGCACTTAACCACATGTACGCAGGCGCTGAACTAGCATCTGTAATTGATGGTAACTGGCACTACTGGCTAACTCAAATGCTTGGCGCCTCCTTAGGAGCCGATGCAGGTGTTGGCAGTAAGATGCTACTTGGTGCGACTTACTTCCTACCTATCTACGCAACGGTATTTATCGTTGGTGGTTTCTGGGAAGTTCTGTTCTGTATGGTGCGTAAGCACGAAGTTAACGAAGGTTTCTTTGTAACTTCTATTCTTTTCGCGCTTATCGTTCCGCCAACACTTCCTCTATGGCAAGCAGCTCTAGGTATTACCTTCGGTGTTGTTGTTGCTAAAGAGATCTTTGGTGGTACAGGTCGTAACTTCCTAAACCCTGCGCTTGCTGGCCGTGCGTTCCTATTCTTTGCATACCCTGCACAGATTTCAGGTGACGTAGTTTGGACTGCAGCAGATGGTTTCTCTGGTGCAACTGCGCTTAGCCAATGGGCTCAAGGCGGCGGTAGCGCGCTAGTGAACACAGTATCTGGTGAAGCAATCACGTGGATGGATGCGTTCATTGGTAACATCCCAGGTTCTATCGGTGAAGTATCGACTCTAGCACTTATGATTGGTGCAGCGATGATCGTTTACATGCGTATCGCTTCATGGCGCATCATTGCTGGTGTAATGATCGGTATGATCGCTGTGTCTACGCTATTCAATGTGATCGGTTCTGATACTAACGCAATGTTCAGCATGCCTTGGCACTGGCACCTAGTTCTAGGTGGCTTCGCATTCGGTATGTTCTTCATGGCGACAGACCCTGTATCAGCTTCATTTACCAACAAAGGTAAGTGGTGGTACGGCATCCTAATCGGCGCAATGTGTGTAATGATCCGTGTAGTTAACCCTGCATACCCAGAAGGCATGATGCTTGCGATTCTATTCGCAAACCTATTTGCTCCTCTGTTTGACCACGTTGTAATCGAGAAGAACATTAAGCGGAGACTAGCTCGCTATGGCAAGTAATAACGATAGCATTAAAAAGACGCTGTTTGTTGTTATCGCATTGAGCCTAGTGTGCTCAATCATCGTTTCAACAGCTGCAGTTGTTCTTAAACCTAAGCAACAAGCTAACGCGGTTCTGGATCAGCAAACTAAGATCCTAGAAGTTGCAGGTGTTGACCTTGAAGGTGACATCCCAGCGCTGTACGCAGAGAACATCGAACCTCGTCTAGTTGATTTCGCTACTGGTGATTTCGTTGACGGTGATGCTTCTGCATACGACCAACGTAAAGCGGCAAAAGATCCAGCTCAGTCAATCAAGCTTTCAGCTGAAGATGACATCGCTAAGATCCTTCGTCGTGCTAACACAGGTACTGTATACCTAGTGAAAGACGGTGCTGAAACTACTAAAGTTATCATCCCTGTTCACGGTAACGGCCTATGGTCAATGATGTACGCATTCGTTGCGGTAGAAACTGATGGCAACACAGTTTCTGGTATCACTTACTACGAGCAAGGTGAAACTCCTGGACTTGGTGGTGAAGTTGAGAACCCAACTTGGCGTGCTCAATTCGTTGGTAAGAAATTATTCGACGAAAACCACAAGCCAGCTATCAAGGTAGTTAAAGGTGGTGCTCCTGAAGGTACTGAGCACGGTGTTGATGGCCTTTCTGGTGCAACACTGACCAGTGTTGGCGTTCAACATACATTTGACTTCTGGTTAGGTGATATGGGCTTTGGTCCGTTCCTAGCAAAAGTTCGTGACGGAGGTCTGAACTAATGTCTAGTGCAAAAGAAATTAAAAAGAGCATTTTAGCGCCAGTATTGGATAACAACCCAATCGCGCTACAGGTTCTTGGTGTGTGTTCTGCTCTTGCGGTAACCACTAAGCTAGAAACAGCATTTGTTATGACTATCGCGGTAATGTTTGTTACTGCTCTGTCTAACTTCTTCGTTTCTCTAATCCGTAACCACATTCCTAACAGTGTGCGTATCATCGTTCAGATGGCAATTATCGCATCATTAGTAATCGTGGTAGACCAAGTGCTAAAAGCATACCTATACGATATCTCTAAGCAGCTATCTGTATTCGTAGGCCTAATCATTACTAACTGTATTGTAATGGGTCGTGCTGAAGCATTCGCAATGAAGTCTGCGCCAATCCCATCTCTAATCGATGGTCTTGGTAACGGTCTTGGTTACGGTTTCGTTCTTATCACTGTTGGTTTCTTCCGTGAGCTTCTAGGCTCTGGCAAACTATTTGGTATGGAAGTACTACCTCTAGTGAGCAACGGTGGTTGGTATCAGCCAAACGGCTTGATGCTTCTAGCACCTTCTGCATTCTTCCTAATTGGTTTCTTGATTTGGGCGATTCGTACGTTCAAACCAGAGCAAGTAGAAGCGAAGGGGTAAGGTAGTCATGGAACATTATATTAGTCTGCTAGTTAAATCGATTTTTATCGAAAACATGGCGCTTTCTTTCTTCCTAGGTATGTGTACATTCCTAGCGGTATCTAAGAAAGTTAAAACTTCTTTTGGTCTTGGTGTTGCGGTAGTTGTAGTACTTACAATCGCTGTTCCTGTGAACAACCTTGTTTACACAAACATTCTGAAAGAAAACGCGCTTGTTGAAGGTGTCGATTTAAGTTTCCTTAACTTCATCGCATTCATCGGTGTTATCGCGGCACTTGTACAAATCCTAGAGATGGTTCTAGACCGTTTCTTCCCACCTTTGTACAACGCACTAGGTATCTTCCTTCCACTGATCACAGTTAACTGTGCAATCTTTGGTGGTGTATCTTTCATGGTAACTCGTGACTACAACTTTGCTGAATCTGTTGTTTACGGCTTCGGTTCTGGTGTGGGTTGGATGTTAGCTATCGTTGCTCTTGCGGGTATCCGTGAGAAGATGAAGTACTCTGACGTACCTCCAGGTCTACGTGGCCTTGGTATCACGTTCATTACTGTTGGTCTGATGGCGTTAGGCTTTATGTCTTTCTCTGGTGTTCAACTGTAGGGTAAGCACCCAGTAATAAGGAATAACAAATGCAAAGCATTATTCTTGGCGTAGCGATGTTTACCATTATTGTATTGGCTTTAGTGCTAGTGATTCTATTCGCTAAATCTAAGCTAGTACCATCAGGTGACATCACTATTTCAGTAAATGGCGACCCTGAAAAGGCGATCGTTACTCAACCTGGTAGCAAGCTACTTGGTGCCCTAGCGGGTGCTGGTATCTTCGTATCTTCTGCTTGTGGTGGCGGTGGCTCTTGTGGTCAGTGTCGTGTAAAAGTTAAGTCTGGCGGTGGCGACATCCTACCAACTGAACTTGATCACATCACAAAAGGCGAAGCTCGCGAAGGCGAACGTCTTGCATGTCAAGTTGCTATGAAAACTGACATGGAGATTGAACTAGACGAAGATATCTTTGGTGTTAAAAAGTGGGAATGTACTGTTATCTCGAATAACAACGAAGCTACTTTCATCAAAGAACTTGCGCTAGCAATCCCTGAAGGTGAAGAAGTACCGTTCCGCGCGGGTGGTTACATTCAGATTGAAGCTGAACCACATCACGTGAAATACGCAGATTACGATATTCCTGAGGAATACCGTGGTGACTGGGATAAGTTCAACCTATTCCGTTACGAGTCTATCGTTAAAGAACATTCAATCCGTGCTTACTCAATGGCTTCATACCCAGAAGAGAAAGGCATCATTAAGTTGAACGTTCGTATCGCGACTCCGCCGCCAAACAACCCAGACGTAGCTCCAGGTGTGATGTCTTCATACATCTGGTCTCTTAAGCCTGGTGACAAGTGTACGATTTCTGGTCCATTTGGTGAGTTCTTCGCTAAAGACACAGACAACGAAATGGTATTCATCGGTGGTGGTGCAGGTATGGCGCCTATGCGTTCTCATATCTTCGACCAACTTAAGCGTCTTAAGTCTACTCGTAAGATGTCTTACTGGTACGGCGCACGTTCTAAGCGTGAGATGTTCTACATTGAAGATTTCGATGGCCTAGCGGCTGCAAACGAAAACTTCGTGTGGCACTGTGCACTGTCTGATCCTCAACCAGAGGACAACTGGGACGGTTACACTGGTTTCATCCACAACGTATTGTACGAAAACTACCTGAAGGACCACGAAGCTCCTGAAGATTGTGAGTACTACATGTGTGGTCCACCGATGATGAACGCTGCTGTTATCGGCATGCTGAAAGATCTTGGTGTAGAAGATGAAAACATCCTACTAGATGACTTCGGTGGTTAATCCACTTAAGTGATTGTTATTATGGCTGACTCCTACGAGTCAGCCATTTGTTTTTCTAAGACAGCTTTTGACAACATACTGGCTTATATAAGAAAGAGTAAGGCATTCAAAATACCTATTTTTTACTCTTATTTTTCCTTATATAAATCCTCAACATTAGACAGGAGTAAGCAAGTGAGAATTTGGCTTGTTGCATTAACTTCTTTGATTTTTCTTGCGGGCTGTGAGCAGTCAAGAGAGCAAGTGCATTTGAGTGGCCCAACGATGGGCACGAGTTACAATATTAAATACATCAACAGTGATGAATTTCCTGAGTCTAATGAAGTTCATACTGAAATCGATCGTCTACTTGAAGAAGTAAACGACCAGATGTCGACGTACCGTGAAGATTCAGAGTTGAGCCGCTTTAACCAATACAAAGGTGCTGACGCATTCGAAGTGTCTGAGCAAACAGCGACGGTTGTGAAAGAAGCGATTCGTTTGAACGGTCTTACTGAAGGAGCACTGGATGTAACGGTTGGTCCATTAGTTAACTTATGGGGCTTTGGTCCTGAAGCTCGCCCTGAAGTTGTGCCATCAGATGAAGAGCTGGCGGCTCGTAAGGCTAAGATTGGTATTCATCACCTTAGCGTTGAAGGTAATATGTTGAAGAAAGACCTACCTAACCTGTATGTCGATCTATCCACGATTGCAAAAGGTTGGGGCGTTGATGTCGTCGCTGACTACCTTGATTCTATCGGTATTCACAACTATATGGTTGAAGTCGGTGGCGAAATTCGTCTGAAAGGTTTAAACCGTGAGAACGTGGGCTGGCGTATCGCGATTGAGAAACCAAGCGTTGACGAGCGTAATATCCAAGAGATCATCGAGCCGGGTGATATGGCTATCGCAACCTCTGGTGATTACCGTAACTATTTTGAACGTGATGGTGTTCGTTACTCACACATCATCAACCCTGAAACAGGAAAGCCTCTTCACCATAAAGTGGTTTCTGTAACAGTTTTAAACTCGTCTTCAATGACTGCAGACGGTTTATCTACAGGCCTTATGGTCTTAGGTGAAGAGAAAGGAATGGAAGTCGCAAACCAACATAACATCCCAGTGTTCATGGTGGTAAAAACAGCAGATGGCTTTAAAGAAGTTGCTTCTGAAGCATTTAAGCCATACTTAGGTAAATAAGGTAAGCGAGAAAATTATGAATACATTTCTGATTACATTTGGTGTTTTTCTAGCTGTGATTACAGCAATGTCTATTGGCTACATCATTCAAAAGAAAGTAGTTAAAGGTAGCTGTGGTGGCTTAGGTGCAGTTGGTATTGATAAAGTATGTAACTGCCCAGAACCTTGTGATGCGCGTAAAAAGCGTGAAGCTCGTGAAGCTTACCGCGAAGAGAAACTGGCCGAGCGTCAGCAAAAAGAAGCTGCTTGGAATAAAGATCGTATTGCTTAATCAGCGATATTGATTGGGAGCGAATTAAGCTTTCCAAGAACAGAAGCCCAAGGTATGTGCCTTGGGCTTTTTTTGTTTTTCGCTAATTGGATTCATGCTTAGAAAGGTTCAGCTACTCGTTAACTAACTGAAGATTATTGCGAGCGCACACTAGCTGGTTTCGACCTTGTTCTTTAGCGGTATAAAGCAGTTCGTCGGCGGCTTTAATCTGTTCATCTAAAGAGCCCATTTGATCGGTTACCCCAATGCTCATGGTCACTTTAATGATTTGTGAATCATGCATCACTTGGTGACTTTCAATTGCATCTCTCATGGATTCCAACTCTTCCACAAACTGTTCAAATGGGCCGCAAGATTGAATGCAAAATTCTTCTCCGCCAAAACGAACGGGTAAGTCATCTTTAAAGTGTTGCTTGATAATTTTTCCAACTTCAATCAACACCGCATCACCACCATCGTGACCATAGGTATCATTCACTTTCTTAAAGAAGTCGATATCCATCATGGCAATATTGCGCTCTTCACAACCTTTACACGTCTGATTAAATAAATAACGACGGTTCCATAGGCCAGTAAGGGCATCCTCGTTAGCGTGACGAAACAGCTCACTCGTCGCTTCTTTCATATCGAGGAGTTGATGAATTCGACAGAAGAATTCTTCTTGATTAAAGGGCTTATAGAGGAAATCATTGGCGCCAGCTTTAAGGAAACGAGCGGTCATGGTGCGGTCATCACTGCCTGATAAGCCAAGGATAGCGAGTTGGTTACGGTCGTGCTGCACTCGAATGTCACGAGTCATCGAAATACCGTCTTTATTTGGCATATCGTGGTCAGTGACCACAACGGTGATATCAGGATCGTTTTGCAGCAGTGCGAGCGCTTGCTCTCCATCTTCTGCCTGAACGGTTTGAATATATTGGTGTTCAAGAAGTTGAACGACATATCGGCGAACCACAGCAGAATCATCAACAACCAGAGCTTTATGGTGTCGATTATTCGAGATTCGTTTTACAAGCGGTAGCAAGTAACTGACCGATGACATGCTGTCTTTGAGGATGTAATCCAACACACCTTTAGCCAGAACTTGTTCTCGTAGGGTGTTGTTGAACATGCCGGTAAGCACGATGATTTTTTGCTGATAGCCGAGCACTAAATCAATGATCTCACCATCTTGGCCGTCAGGTAGGCAGTAGTCGAGCACGGCGCACAAGAAATCCGTCTCTTGCTCTAAGATAGCTTTGGCTTCAGCCACAGATTCTGCGAGCGCAACTTCATAACCATCGTTTTTAAATTGCTGGTAAAGGTAGTTTCTGAATGCGCGACTGTCCTCTACTACTAGTATTTTTTCACTCAAAAGCTATCCCTACTTATAGACTAAATACTCCTAACAATACTATCAGAAGAGTAGGTGGCGATTGAAGCTAAACCTGTTGAGCTGGACTCTAGATCATTTTAAAACCAACAATTATCCATTATACTGTTCATAGATACAGTTGTAAGGTTGAGTTACTGGTTAATGTGTAGTGCGGACCAAGAGAAAGTGAGAAAAATAATCCATGTCGATATGGACTGTTTTTACGCGGCTGTAGAAATGCGAGATAACCCGGCATATCGTAACCGACCATTGGCTGTAGGCGGGCACGAAAAGCAGCGTGGTGTGCTCAGCACATGCAATTATGAAGCACGTAAGTTTGGTGTTCGTTCGGCCATGCCGACAGCTAAAGCGCTACAACTTTGTCCTAACTTGTTAGTAGTGCCGGGAAGAATGTCTGTCTATGTCGAGATATCTAAAAAGATCCGTGAGATTTTCTCTCGGTATACTTCGGTGATTGAGCCGTTGTCGTTGGATGAAGCATTTCTTGATGTAACCGATTCAAAGCAGTGCCATGGCTCTGCAACACTTATCGCTGAATCGATTCGTCGTGATATCTGGAATGAACTTAATCTAACGGCGTCTGCTGGTATTGCTCCGATAAAGTTTTTGGCGAAAGTGGCTTCGGATATGAATAAGCCTAACGGGCAATTCGTTATCCCTCCACAAGACGTGCAAACGGTAATCGATGAACTACCACTTGAAAAGATCCCCGGCGTCGGCAAGGTGAGTATTGAAAAGCTTCACCAAGCGGGCTTTTTTACCTGCAAGGATATAAAAGAGTCTGACTATCGCGATCTACTACTTAAATTTGGTCGCCAGGGCGCCTCATTGTGGAAGCGCAGCCATGGTATCGATGAGCGAGAAGTCATTGTCGAGCGTGAGCGCAAGTCTGTCGGGGTTGAAAGAACCTTTACCCAAAATATATCGACTTACGCCGAGTGTTGGCAGGTGATAGAAGACAAGCTGTTTCCTGAACTTGAAACGCGATTGGAAAAAGCGAGTCCAAGTAAAGCGATCATCAAGCAGGGTATTAAGCTCAAATTCGCCGATTTCCAACAAACCACTATTGAGCACATTCATGCATCTCTAGATCGTGAACACTTCAAAGAGCTGTTAAGTGAAATACTCAAAAGGCAGCAAGGGCGAGAGATACGCTTACTGGGCTTGAGTGTGATGTTGCAGCCCAAAGACCAAATGCGTCAGCTGAGTTTTTTCTAAAGGCAGAGATTGGAGAGTGCGTCCCATAAGTACCGACTAAGCTTCGTTGCTTAGTCGGTTTTTTTATCGTTTAGAGTTACCTAGGAAGCTGTTTAACTCGCGCTAAAGTATCACTGAATGGTTGCTGCTCTAGCTTTCCGTAGCCGACCATTTTGCTTGCTTTAAGTTTGGTTGAAAGTGGGGTGGCGATTCCACAGAGAAAGCGAGTGATGGCTTCATCGGTAATCAGTTGTTGGCTTGCAGAAATAAACTCATGAATCCATGTCATGACTGTCTCATCATCGACCGATTCAACATCAACGCTTGGTAAGGTTGCTACTTGACCGCGGCATACAGAGCAGTGACCGCAGGCTTTTGGCGCTTCGTTGTCTGCAAAGTAGCTTGCTAGGCGAGAGCTTAGGCACGTGTCAGCCTCAAAGAAGCTCAGCATTTGATTGAGACGATTTATCTCGCTGTTCTCTTTTGCTTTAAACAACTCTGTAAGTCGCTCAGATAACTGCATTATCTCTTCAGAAGTATTGTGGTTCGCATAAACATCGGTGATCTGTTTACTTTCCAACTCAATCCAGCCTTGCTCGTTAAAGTAATCGATAGCGGCAATCACGCGTTGACGATCAGCTTGGAAGTGAGTCCAAAGAGCTTCGAAGTCGACCTGGCACCAAACTCTCGCTTGCGGAGAACACTGGAAGATCGCTTCCACGAAGCTACGACGCTCACCTTGGAACTGTTCGGTTATCTGCTGTTTAGGGCGAATGAACTTAAATTTATAGTCAGCGAAGTAGCTGTATTTAGGCTCAATGACGCCTTCAATTTCAAGGTAAACCAGTAACGTTTTGAGTGGCAGCTGACGAATGTTCGATTCACGCGAAAGCTGGTTAAGCATGATTTCCCATTGATTAGCGCCAGACGGCCCAATATTTTGGTTTTCGTAGATCTCTCTCAATACTGCTTGGATGGATATGTTGTCCGGCGTATCGCCAAACACGAAGTTCTCAAGCGTGCTCAAGCCGTGTTTATTGGCCAGTAAGATACACTCAGAAGTTTGTCCATCACGGCCAGCTCTTCCTATCTCTTGGGAGTAGTTCTCTATCGATTTAGGTAAGTCAAAATGAATCACTCGGCGGATATTTGATTTGTCCACGCCCATGCCAAATGCAATCGTTGCCACAATACAGTGCACGTCATCATTCATGAATTGCTGTTGAATAGCATCTCTGTTTTCTGGTTTAAGACCGGCGTGATAAGCCACAGAGTTAACCCCGGCATTACGGAGTTGTTGAGCAACCATCTCTGCCGTTTGCTGCAGAGTAACATAGACAATGGTGGGTGCTTGCGCTGCTTGGTTGACCACATTACACAAGCTTTCTAACTTGTTAGCTTGTTCACATGGCTGAATAGATAAGTCGAGGTTTTTACGATAGAAGCCTGTCACCACAACACGATCTTCATCGATATCGAACTTAGACTTCATATCTTGAATAACAGATGTTGTGGCTGTCGCTGTGAGCAGCAGTACCTGAGGAATGTTAAGCTGCTTTTGATATTGAGGCAGCTTGAGGTAGTCTGGTCTGAAGTTGTGGCCCCATTCAGAAATACAGTGTGCTTCATCGACCACAAGCAACGAGATAGGCACTTGTGAAATAAACTGGCGAAAGCGTTCGTTTTTCAGTCGCTCGACTGAGATCATCAGGATCTTTGTGTCTCCGCTGCGTACGGATTGCATTACTTGCTGGGTGGTTTGCCTGTCTTGGCTTGATTCGATTGCAGCCGCGCTGATGCCTTTGCTGTGTAGGAAAGCGAGTTGGTCTTTCATCAAGGCGAGCAGTGGTGATATCACCAAGGTAAGGTGGGGCAACTCTAAAGCGGGTAGCTGATAACAGAGTGATTTCCCCGAACCTGTCGGGAATATTGCCGCTGTCGAGTGACCAGATAGAACATTATCAATGACTTGCTTCTGTCCGTTTCTCAGTGAATCGAATCCGAATACTTGTTTTAGCTTCTGCTCAATCATTTGTGTTCTACCTGAATTAATAAGTGTTGTCTTGATGCTAAAGCGAGCGCTGATTGACGATAGCGTCGCTTGAGGTATCAAATCTCTTGCACCTGATTGTACCTAATTCTATTCTGTAGCTCCTATAGAAAAGCACCCCAATAGTATGAATAAGTCTGAGCTCCGCCAAATAATCTTAGAGCAACTTGAATCTCGATTACGTATCGCGCAGTCCGCTACACAGCGTGCCATTGATGCTGCGACTGATGAAGAGACAGTTCCTGAACATAAGTACGACACGTTGGCGCTGGAAGCCTCGTACCTTGCTCACGGACAAGCGGTTAGGGTACAAGAGTGCGAAGAGGATATTCAGTGTTACCGAAACCTAGTTTTACGTGACAGTGAGAAGGTAACAGTGAGTAGCTACGTTGTGGTGATTGACGATCATGATCAATATAAGCATTTTTTCATGGGGCCAAGAGTCGGTGGGCTGTCTGTTACCTGGAATGGTAATGAGGTATCTATTGTGACTGCGAATGCGCCTTTTGGTCGGGCGCTTATGGGGAAAGAAGTCGGCGACGAGATTGAGTTTAGCGTCGCTGATAAACCGTTTTTTTACGAAGTGGTTTCTATTGATTGAGCCCCGGGTAAATTGATATAAAACCTTGCCCTGACAAAGAAGCATAAACTCGGGGTATAGTAATCTGGCAGATTGATGAGAGGATGTTATGAAAAGCAATGTATTTATGAAAAACAGTGTATTAATTGCATCGTTAACAGCGGCGATCTCTGTTGTGAGCCTGCCAACATTTGCGGCTCAATGTCGAGTTGATTTGAAGAATGAGTTGCGAATCGATGACCAAAAAGTCGAAATTCATCAGGTAAATGGTGATACCGCCGTGTTCGATGATAATAATAATCTCTATATTCATGGCGAGAAAGTTGAGCTTGATGCTGACCAACAAGCGGCGATGGAAAAATATCGTGAGAGTATGAGTGAGTACATACCACGAGCTAAGCAGATGGCAAGCGAAAGTCTCGCATTAGCCAATGATGTAATTGATGATATTGCTGTTAGTTTAGACTCTCCAGAATCGTTTGATAACGTAAAAGAGTCGATGAAAACGTTTTTCGCAGACCTAGAGGCCCGCTACTACAAAGACGGTGAATTGGTTTTGCCTGCAGACAGCTTTGAGTCGATGGCCAATGGTTGGTCTGAAGACTTCGAAAAAGCTAAAGAGATTTTTAACCAAGAGTTTATCTCTAGTGCTTTTAATGCCATGTCAGAGAAGATGAAGCAAGAAGGCGGACTCAACCTGACGGAATTGACAGACAGCATGGCTGAACTCAAGCTGAAAGTTGAAGAGCGAATGAAGCAGCACGCCAAGCAGATGGAAGAAGAAAGCGCAGAGTTCTGTGACTCTCTTGATGAGATGGCAGAACAAGAGCAAGAACTGCATGAAATCATTCCGAACCTAAAAGATTATCAAGTATTCACGATTTAATTCGAGTCTAGTGATGAATAGCAAGAGCACCAGTTGGTGCTCTTTTTGTTTGTATTGTTCCCCCAATGATAAGTGTCAATTTTGTGGCCTGACTCTGTTGATGATCCTTTGGTGTCTATATTTGTAGAATTATTGAACTGGAATTTTGTTAATTTTGTGGTTCTAAATAGCGCATTGATTGTAAAAATTAGAGAATTGTTCATTTATTGGTTGTGTCTATCATTGCTTTTTATTACTGTACTCCTAAACTAGTTCACTGATTCTTTGTGCGAGCAATATGGACCAACAATCTTCCTCTTCAAGAGAGCTGTTTAGTTCTCGTTTAGGCTTTATTTTAGCTGCGGCTGGTGCTGCTGTTGGCTTGGGTAACATTTGGGGTTTTCCAACTCAGGTAGCGAGTAATGGCGGTGGTGCCTTTCTACTTGTTTACCTCATAATGATTTTCGTGGTTGCGTTCCCTATGCTGGTGGTTGAAATGGCGATTGGTCGTCATGGTCAAGCCAACCCAGTTGATAGTATGCGTTCACTAACGGCTAATCCGCTAGGCAAAAAAGTCGGTGAATTTGTTGGTTGGATTGGATTAAGTGTCCCAAGTGCCGTACTGGCGTTTTACAGCATTGTTGGTGGTTGGTTAATCTGCTTCCTAATTGGTGCTGTCGCTGATCTTATTGGGCTAGAGGCTGCTGCTGATTGGTTTAAAGGCTTCAGCGTTGAGCGTAATGTATTTGGTACTGTAGCGTTCTACGTACTGACCATTCTTATTGTACAGGGCGGTGTTAAACAAGGTATCGAGAAGTGGTCGACGCGTTTAATGCCAGCACTGTTTGTTTTGTTCGGTTTATTGTTCGTGTACATCATGACTCAAGCTGGCGCAATGGAAGGCTTAAAGCATTACCTAGTTCCTGATTTTGAAAAGGTGTGGGACAGAAAACTGATTTTAGCGGCGATGGGGCAAGGCTTCTTCTCGCTAACGATTGGTGGCTGTTCAATGTTGGTTTATGGATCTTACTTAAGTAAGAAAGAAAACCTGCCAAAAATGGCGATGAACGTGACGCTGGTTGATACCGCAGTGGCTTTTATTGCCGGTTTAGTGGTAATGCCTGCAATGTTTGTTGCGATGCAAAAAGGCGTTCAAATCTATGCAGAAGATGGCTCGCTGTTAAGCTCTGACACGCTAGTATTCACGGTTCTACCTTTGATGTTTGATAGCTTAGGTGTGCTCGGCCAGATCTTCGCAATTGTTTTCTTCTTGTTGCTAACCATTGCCGCGCTGACTTCTTCTATCTCAATGTTAGAAGGCCCAGTAGCGTTAGTGAGTGAGCGCTTCAATACCAGAAGAACGCCAACAAGTTGGGTGATTGGTGGTGCAATCGCATTGTTCAGTGTGGTAATTGTTTACAACTTTGCTGCGATGTTTGGCATGGTTGCGATGATAGCGACACAGTACCTGCAACCAGTTGCTGCATTGATGTTCTGCCTGTTTGGTGGGTGGGTGTGGAGCCGAGCGTCAAAAGTGAAAGAGCTTGAGCAAGGCTGTCCTGATTTTCAGCTTGGTTGGTTTGGTAAGGTTTGGCCGATGTATGTGAAGTTCGTGTGCCCAATCTTAGTGGCAACGGTAATCTGGGCTTCTTTCGGTTAATTAGCCATTATTATTTGCTTGTCTATCGTCTAGACCTGAATTTAACAAAGCCGCTCTCATAGAGCGGCTTTGTTGTATCTGAATGGGAACATTACGGTTTGTTGATAAGAAAAAGGCGCATCCACGAGGGGATGCGCCTTTGAAACTGAGGAGATAAGTAATCGCTTACTTAATTTCCATACCTTGTGCTTGCAAGTCTGCATGGTAAGAAGAACGTACAAACGGACCACATGCTGCGTGAGTGAAGCCTAGCTCTAGAGCAATCTCTTTTAGCTCGTCGAACTCTGACGGCGGCACGTAGCGCTCTACTGGTAAGTGGTGACGGCTTGGTGCTAGGTATTGACCAAGAGTCAGCATAGTTACGTCGTGCTCACGAAGGTCTTTCAATACTTGAATGATCTCTTCTTTGGTTTCACCAAGGCCCATCATTACGCCAGATTTTGTTGGGATGTCTGGGTGCTGCTCTTTAAACTTCTTCAGGAGATCAAGAGACCACTTGTAGTTCGCTCCTGGACGCGCTTTACGGTACAGGCGTGGCGCTGTCTCTAGGTTGTGGTTGAAAACATCTGGTGGATTGTCTTTCAGTAGATCAAGTGCAACGTCCATACGACCACGGAAGTCTGGAACCAGCGTTTCGATACGAATGTTTGGGTTTAGCTCGCGGATCTCACGGTTACAGTCTGCAAAGTGCTTAGCACCACCGTCACGCAAGTCATCACGGTCAACTGAAGTGATTACTACATACTTCAGTTTCATGTCTTGAATTGTCTTCGCCAGTTTCTTCGGCTCTTCTGCTTCAGGAGCAACAGGACGACCATGGGCAACATCACAGAACGGGCAGCGACGAGTACAGATAGCGCCAAGAATCATAAACGTTGCCGTACCGTGGTTGAAACACTCGGCTAGGTTAGGGCAAGACGCTTCTTCACAAACTGAGTGCAGGTTATTTTTGCGCATTGCTGATTTGATTTCTTGGATACGATGGCTGTCTGAAGGAAGTTTAATCTTCATCCATTCTGGCTTACGTAGTACTTCTTTCTGTTCAGCAGGCATATTCTTTACGGGAATTAATGCCATTTTGTCAGCGTCACGATATTTAACGCCTTTTTCCATTTGGATTGGTTTGCTCATGATTTTATGCTTCTGCTGTAATGTTACTGGTGGCTTGAATGTCTACTTGGTCATAGCCGAGCAGCTCTACGAGCTCTTGTATTAACTGTTGCTCAACGTTCTCTAATTCACTTGGTCCGCCTAGCTGGCTTACTTGTGCCATTTCCATACCTTGGTAGCCGCATGGGTTAATGCGTTGGAATGGGGACAGGTCCATATCAACGTTTAGTGCTAGCCCATGGAATGAGCAGCCACGTCGAATTCGTAATCCGAGTGAACAGATTTTCTTGCCATCGACATAAACACCAGGAGCGTCAGGTCGGGCAGCTGAATCTATATTGTAAGCTTTCAGAGTGTTGATTACGAGGTTCTCGATATGAGTAACCAAATCGCGCACTCCGAACTTCTTGCGGCGGATGTTAATCAGAAAGTAAGCAACTAACTGACCTGGGCCATGATAAGTCACTTGGCCACCGCGATCGCTTTGTATCACAGGGATATCGCCAGCATTTAATACATGCTCAGCTTTGCCTGCTTGTCCTTGAGTGAAGACAGGGTTGTGTTCAACCAACCACACTTGGTCTACGTCTTCTTCTGTGCGTTCGTCTGTGAACTTATGCATGGCTTTCCATACAGGTTCGTAATCCTGACGGCCTAATTTTTTTACGATTAGCTTATTTTGCAAAGCGGCACTCCCTCAAGGATTAATAAAGTGAACGCATTATAAACGCGAAACATGATTCTAACTACAGATGGACTGCAAGGTTTTTCAACTTTCTTCGTATTTATTGAAAATTAAGTTGAATGAATTTGACCGCAATAGGGTGCTATAAACAAAAACAGCGGCATTAAGCCGCTGTTTTTCATGCGTAATCGAGGTTACAGAACCATACGAACGATTTCGATCTCGCCTAGTTCTTTGTATAGCGTTTCCACCTGCTCAATTGAAGTCGCAGTGATGTTGATAGAAACAGAGTGGTAGTTACCCTTTGCACTTGGTTTTAGTGTTGGGCTGTAGTCACCAGGAGCATGACGCTGGATCACTTCTAGCACTAGTTCAGTCAGTTCTGGCTTAGCGTGGCCCATTACTTTGTAAGTGAATGAACAAGGGAACTCTAAGAGGTCTTTTAGTTTTGCATCAGAATTGATGTTCATGATTAGCTCCAAAAGGCTAGACTCTCGCAAATTGGCGGAAGTTGATAAAAAGCGTGTTCGGTCAGTAGACTCGAGTAATAAGGCGGAATATTACGTGTAAATATCACTGAACTCAAGATCAACAAAAGCCGCACATGGAGGCTTTTGTTTCGCTAAAGAGTAAATAATGAACTTACTCATTAGGTTAGCTTTCTAGCAAGCTTAGGTTTTGTTTAGAACAAAACTTTTGGACTTACTTAAAACACACCCTTGGACTTACTTAGAATAAGCCTTTGAATAGCAGTACTAGATAATCCCATAGGCGGCTAAATAGGCTGCCTTGCTCTACGTCTTCAAGTGCTAGTAGTGGGTATTCCGCAACGTCTTCACCATCAACTTGGTAGAAAAGTTTACCAACAACATCACCCTTGTTGATTGGCGCTTCTAGCTCTTTCTCAAGTACAAAGCTTGCTTTAAGGTCTTTAGCTTGGCCGCGAGGCAGAGTTACGAAGGTATCTTCGTCAACACCTAGCGCTACCGTGTCTTTACTACCCATCCAGATTTTCTCTTCTACGAAAGTTTCACCAGCAGTGTGTGGTGCCACTGTTTCGAAGAAGCGGAAGCCGTAGCTAAGTAGCTTTTTGCTTTCTGTTTTACGAGCGTTTGCATTCTTAGTACCCATCACAACCGCAACTAGGCGCATTTTGCCTTCTGTTGCTGAGCTTACTAGGCTGTAACCTGCATTGCTTGTGTGGCCTGTTTTAATGCCATCAACGTTCATGCTCTTATCCCACAACAGACCATTACGGTTGTATTGGGTGATGCCGTTGTATGTGAATTTTTTCTGTGAGTAGATACGGTACTCATCAGGAACGTCACGAATTAGCGCCTGACCAAGCAGTGCCATATCGTAAGGCGTTGAGTATAGGTTTGGGTTGTCTAGACCGTGCACGTTAGCAAAGTGCGTGTCTTTCATGCCGATAGAGCTTGCCCATGCGTTCATTAGGTCAACGAATGCGTCTTCTGAGCCAGCAATGTGCTCAGCCATTGCAACACAAGCATCGTTACCTGATTGAATGATGATACCGCGGTTCAGTTCTTCAACTTTAACCGTTGTGCCAACTTCAACGAACATTTTAGATGAGTCTGGGAAGTTTTTAGCCCAAGCATTTTCACTGATTACAACATCGTCGTTTAGGTTGATGTTACCACGCTCAAGTTCTTGACCGATTACGTAGCTCGTCATCATCTTGGTTAAACTTGCTGGAGAAAGTTGAGTATTCATCTCTTTCTCTGCTAGTACTTTGCCTGAATGGTAATCCATCAGAACAAAACCTTTAGCGGCGATTTGTGGTGCATCAGGAACAACAATTGGAGCAGCGAATGACGATGTAGCTATTGTTGCTGAAAGCGCAACAGAAGTAGCAAAAATCGTTTTAACAAGTTTATTAGATTTAATCATTTTGAATGCAATTATTTGGTGAACTATTCATATCTTACCAGAATCACTCTGTCACACCAGAGCGCTGATTACCAGAGGTTACTGTCAGATTAATTAGCGAGTTAGCGTGTGTTTCTTGATATAAGCAGAAGGGTAACCCATCAGCTTAACCTGTTCTAATTTCTCTTGAGTCAGAGCATAGTCATGAAATGGCCCAAGCATTAGTCGGTATTGACCATCATTTGGCTGCAAGAAGCTTGCTACTGCTAGCTTTTCGCTGAGATCTTTGGCTAACTTCTCCGTTCTGTCTTCATGTTGCGATGTCGCAACTTGAATAATAAATTGTGGCAAAGCCGCTTTCTTTTTAGCGTCAGTTGGCATTGCAACTTTGATCACTTCAATCTCAACATTTGCGGTGCCTGTCCTTAAGACATCAAGCTTGTAAGCCGCAGCATAACTGAGGTCAATGATTCGCCCTTCATGGAATGGGCCGCGATCATTAATACGCACAATCGTTGTTTTGTTGTTGTCGGTATTAGTGACTTTTACATAGCTTGGAATAGGCAATATTTTGTGTGCCGCCGACATCGAATACATGTCGTAAATCTCGCCGTTAGACGTCAAATGGCCATGAAATTTTTTGCCATACCAAGACGCTTTGCCTTTCTCGGTGAAACCCTCGGTTTCTTTGACGATTTTGTAGTCTTCACCGCGCAGAGTGTAGTCACTGTTACCACCTAGGCTGTATGGTTCGTATTGAGGATGTGCGTCCTCTAAATGCTCGACCGAAATAGGGGCATCTGGCGCGATATCTGAATCGATATCGTAGCGGCCACTTGGCTTCTGCGAGGAACAGCCATTGATAAAAATCGCTAAGCCCAGAATTGAGACTATTTTTTTGATTGGCAGCTCATCAACCAAAGATGCTTTTTTTGAAAACGTTGTAATAGACATCGATTAGGTCGCCTTTGAGAATGCTTTTCTGTGTGTGTGGATTGACATTAAAATACCAAAACCAGCCATTAGGGTAACCATAGAGGTACCGCCATAGCTCACTAAAGGAAGAGGTACACCTACAACCGGTAGAATGCCACTTACCATGCCAATATTTACAAAAATATAAACGAAGAAGCTCAGTACAATACTTCCGCCCATCATTCGACCAAAGGCCGTTTGCGCTTGGCTTGCTAGGTACAACCCACGTCCAATAATGAATAGGTAGATAGCCAGTAAGAACAAGATACCTATCATGCCCCATTCTTCAGCGATAACCGCAAAAATGAAGTCAGTATGGCGCTCTGGAATGAACTCTAGTTGAGACTGAGTCCCTTGTAGCCAGCCTTTCCCTGATATACCACCTGAACCTATCGCAATTTTACTTTGAATGATGTGGTAACCCGCACCTAATGGATCTGATTCAGGATCAAAAAGGGTTCTAACACGCACTTTTTGGTATTCACGCATTAAGAAGAACCACAAAATAGGGATAAATGCACCTAAGGCGACAGCTGCACTGGCAATGATCTTCCAGCTAATACCCGCTAGGAATATCACGAAGATACCCGATGCTGCGATGAGGATAGAGGTACCTAAATCGGGCTGCTTAGCGATAAGAATCGTCGGTACGAACACCATAACCAGCGAGATTGCCAAGGTTTGGAATGTCGGAGGTAATGAGCGCTTACCAATAAATCTCGCTAGCATTAAAGGCACGGCTAGCTTTAAGAGCTCTGAGGGCTGGAAGCGAACAAAGCCGAAATTAAGCCAACGCTGTGCACCTTTAGAGGCTTCGCCAAAGAAGAGTACGCCTAATAGCAAAACAACGCCGCCAGCGAATAGCACTGGGGCTAAAGTCTCGTAGGTACGTGGTGATATCTGAGCTAAGAAGATCATTACGCCCAAAGAGAGTGCCATACGCATTGCCTGGCGATCCATCATCGCTAAGCTCTGTCCACTCGCGCTGTACATGATTAATAAGGCAAAGCCCATTAAAACTAGAATGCCGAGTAATAGTGGCAGATCGATATGGAGCCTTTCAAATAAGGCTCTGTTTCGTCCTGTTGAAGGATCAAGTTTCATTATTTTATTGGCTCGCTTTGATAATCTTCTGCAAGGATAATGTGGTCTAGAATTCGTCTTACTACTGGGCCGCCATTCGATGAACCACCGCCAGCATTTTCGAGAACGATAGTGACAACGGCCTCTGGATCTTCAAGCGGTGCATAGCCAGTAAACAATGCGTGGTCACGTAGGTGCTCAGCGATTTCATCGGCGTTGTACTCTTCATCTTCTTTCAGACCAAAGACTTGTGCTGTACCTGACTTACCTGCGGTAACGTAAGACATATTTTGAAATGAGCGTCTTGCTGTCCCTTTTTTACCGTGGTTAGCCAGCTTCATACCTTCTTGAGCGATATCCCAGTACTTCTTCTTAACGCCTGTTAGTGGCGGGTAAGTTTCAATGTCCGACATAACTTGCTCGTCGAATGGGTGACCGTTTTCAATGGTGGCACGCAATAGGTGAGGTGCTGTTACCTCGCCCTTATTGACCAGCACAGAGGTCGCTTTTGCAATCTGCATTGGTGTAGCCGTCCAGTAGCCTTGACCGATACCTACAGGGATTGTGTCACCTTGGTACCATGGCACACGGTGTCTGGCCATTTTCCAGTCTCGTGTTGGCATGTTGGCTTTACTTTCTTCGTAAATATCGATGCCCGTGTAATCGCCAAATCCAAACATCATCATCCATTTGGATATGCGGTCTATACCTAGGTCATAAGCGATCTGGTAGAAGAACGTGTCCACCGATTCTTCAATCGCTTTGACGATGTCGACTTTACCATGGCCCCAACGTAACCAATCTCGGAATGGTCGAGTTTTAGAGTTAGGGATCTTCCAGTAGCCAGGGTCGTTACGTGTGGTATTCGGTGTGATGACACCTTCTTGTAAAGCTGCAACGGCCATAAACGGTTTGATCGTTGATGCTGGTGGATAGATACCAAGTGTGGTTCGGTTTACCAGAGGACGATTTTTGTCCTGAAGCAGCGCGTTATATCCTTTAGAGGAAATACCGTGTACGAAGGCATTCGGGTCATAGCTTGGGCTTGAAACCATCGCTAATACGCCGTTGTCTTTTGGATCCAATACAACTGCTGAGCCACGGCGCCCATCGAGTAGCTTATGAACGTAAAGCTGAAGATTGATATCCAGGTTCAGTACAATATCTTTACCCGGAACAGAAGGAACAAATTTGAGCGTGCGAATAACACGTCCACGGCTGTTTACTTCAACTTCTTGATAGCCGGCTGTGCCGTGTAGCAAATCTTCGTAATAGCGTTCGATACCTAGCTTACCGATATCACGGGTTGCTTGGTAATTGGCGTCTTTTTCTTCTCGCACCAATCGCTGCATGTCACGGTCGTTGATACGAGAGACATAACCGATAACGTGGGTAAGCACATCACCGTACGGGTAGAAGCGCTTTAAAGTACCTGTCACTTCAACGCCTGGGAATTTGTGTTGATTCACCGAGAAGACAGCAACCTGTTCTTCTGTCAGCTGGTTAAGAATGGGGACTGATTTAAAGCGTCGTGAATTACGGCGCTCACGGTTAAACCGCTCAATACGCTCTGGTGGGATCTCAATTAACTCTTGTAGACGGACAAGCGTGTCGTCCATGTCTTTAATTTTTTCTGGTGTGATTTCTAGGTTGAAAACTGGACGGTTCTCGGCAAGAAGTACACCGTTTCGATCGTAAATCAAACCGCGGTTTGGTGCGATTGGCACTACCTTAATACGATTGTCGTTAGAACGAGTTTTATAGTCTTGATATTGGTTGACCTGAATGTTGTACAGGTTAACAACCAACAAGGACATCATGACTATGATGCCTGCAAACGCAACAAAAGCACGGCTAGTAAATAGTCGTGCTTCTGCTTTGTAATCACGGATTTGGCTACGTTTACGTAACATTAACGCTTATTCTCGATGATAAGGGTGGTTAGCAGTGATGCTCCAAGCTCGATACAAGCTTTCAGCCATGATAACGCGTACTAATGGGTGAGGGAGAGTAAGCGCAGACAGAGACCAACTTTGGTCCGCGGCCGCTTTACATGCCGGCGCTAATCCTTCAGGCCCGCCAATCAGGATCGAAACATCACGTCCATCCAACTTCCAGCTTTCCAATTGCTCAGCAAGTTGTGGAGTGTCCCACTTTCTTCCTGGGATATCTAGAGTCACAATTCGGTTACCTTTTGGCACCGCAGCCAACATGGCTTCGCCTTCTTTTTGAAGAATACGAGCGATATCGGCGTTCTTACCGCGCTTACCTGCCGTGATTTCAACGAGCTCTAACGGCATGTCGTGAGGGAAGCGGCGTTTATATTCGTTAAACCCTTCTTCAACCCACTTCGGCATTTTGGTGCCAACCGCGATTAACTGGATCTTCAACGTCTAGCCCCAAAGCTTTTCTAGTTGGTACAGTTCACGATGCTCTTCTTGCATAACGTGAAGCATGCTTGTACCCATATCTAGTACAACCCATTCGCCTTCTTGCTGGCCGTCCATACCAAGTGGTTCAAGACCGGCTTTCTTTACTTCGTCAGCAACATGCTGAGCAATTGAAGCTACGTGGCGCTTAGAAGTACCAGTACAAACGATCATGTAATCCGTCACACTTGATTTGCCTTCTACATCGATGGTCACAATAGATTCTGCTTTCATATCGTCAGCTTTGTCTGCAAGAAAGTCTTTTAGTTCTTCACGTAACACTGGGTGTTCCTTAAATCTGAATTTGGTTCTACTAAGATCATAACACGCTTTTAGGCGTGAGATGGTATTGAAGCCGAAGGGATACAAAACTCAACGCTCAACTGATGGATTAGTGGCCAAGGCGACTGCTCATACTGCGTTTTTGTTATCAATTCTGCTTGGGTAAGTAGCGCAAACAGTGAGTGTAATTGAGAAATTGAAACTCTTGTTAGCGCGGCGTTATAAAGCGGCTTTTTCGATTGCCAGATACGATGTTTTTCGAAAACCTGACCGATCGGCATGAGTTTCATTTGTTGCTGCATTTGTAGTAGCAACGCAAGCTCTCTTTGCACGCTTCTCAGCAGAATAACCGGTTCGACACCTTCAGCTTCGAGTTGTCTTAGGATTCTCTGTGCTCGATTCCCTTTCCCTGCTAATAGGGCATCACTCCAATGGAATGGAGTAAAGTGGTTGTGGCGGCTCAGAGACTCTTCTAAGCGTACTAAGGTTAGCTTTCCATCTGGATACTGAAGTGCCAGCTTTTCGAGGCTTTGTGTAAGTGCAAACAGGTTGCCTTCATGCCACTGCGCCAGCATCTGAATAGCTTCAGGATCTGGCGACAACCCGACTTGACGGCAGCGTGCTTGAACAAATTGAGGTAGCCTGCTGACATCAGGCGTCAGGCAACTTACCCAATGCCCGTGGCTAGAGAGTGCCTTGAACCATTTAGCGTTTTCTTGAGCTTTTGTCAGTTTGGTGCCAACAAGAATTAGCAAGATATCGCTGTGGATATGCTCAGATATAGCCAACAGTTCTTTAGCTATTGTGGCATTCACGCCTGACTCTGGTAACTCAAGCTCAATGATTTGACGGCTAGAAAACAGGCTTAGCGCTTGAGTACAGTCATAGACTTGGTTCCAGTCCATACTGTTATCAATCGCAAAGCGGTGACGTTCCTCGAAACCTTGTTGTTTAGCCGATTTTTGAATCGCTTCTCGGCTTTCTTGCAATAGCAGTGGCTCATTACCAAAGATCAGGTAAACGTTGCTCAGTTGTTTAGCAAGTTGTTCTGGTAAGCGGTCAGCAAAAATACGCATCAAATCGACCTATTATTGAGCAGATTCGCTGAGCTCTGGTTGCTGTTCTGTGCTTGGTTCGATTTCAACGTCGTCAATCTCAACATTCTTGATGTTGTATTGCTTTTCAAGCTCTTTAACTTGAACGTGTTCTAGTGCTTCTAGGTCCATACTGTCTGCAGCGATGTTGGCTTTTAGGCGCGCCATCTGACGAAGGATTTGGCTAGTTGCTAGTTTGCGCATTTCATCTTCGATCATGTCACGCTCAACCGATTTAGCGAGGGCAGTTAGCGGGTTATCTAGATAGCTGCGGGTAACACTTGTTGAGAACGTTTTTGAGCCAAGATCTGGAATCGTTACACGGTATGAAGCGTAGAACGTAAGCTCAATTTCAGCGGCACGAGTATTTTGGTATAGAGAGAGTGTTCTTTCACCAACACTCTCACTAATGATGTGCAGGTTAGGGGTATTTTCAGATGGTGGCACAATTTCTACATCATTCATGCGCAGTTGGCCTTTCATCATACGTGTAAACGTACTGTATTGGTCGTAACTGGTTACCGAAATCTTGTTGAGTTCCTCCGGTACAGAGTAGTCACCACGCAGGTGAAAACCACAGGCACTAAGTAGGCTAACGGTTAGAACAACAATAGTAACTTTCAATGAAGATAGTGAAATCAGGCGCATTATTTGATGGCTCTCATGAAGGTAGAATACTTATTTAAAGGCTTTAGCTTGTTGAGGTGAGGTTAGTCACTGAAAGTAAAGCGTTTAAATAAGTAGACAGGGTAATTTAATTACCCTGTCTAAAGACTGCCAAAAACGAATTAAGTTCGTTTTAGTCTACAACGATTAGTTAGCAACGATGTTTAGAAGCTTGCCAGGAACGAAGATAACTTTACGAATCGTTAAGCCATCTAGGAACTTCTTCGCGTTCTCATCGTTCAGACCAAGCTCACGAACCTGCTCTTCTGTTGCATCAGCTGCCACAGTTAGCTTCGCGCGCAGCTTACCGTTGATCATAACAACGATAGTCTTCTCGTCTTCAACTAGTGCTTTCTCGTCAAATGTTGGCCATGTTGCTGAGTCAACATCTGTTTCACCAAGAGCAATCCACATTTCGTAAGAGATGTGAGGAGTCATTGGGTAAAGCATGCGAACTACTGCTTTCAGTGCTTCGTCAAGGATTGCACGATCTTGTGCTGATTCTTGAGGCGCTTTCGCCAGTTTGTTCATCAGCTCCATGATCGCAGCGATCGCTGTATTGAACGTTTGACGACGACCGATATCGTCCGTTACTTTCGAGATAGTCTTGTGAACATCACGACGAAGTGCTTTTTGGTCACCAGAAAGTGCTGCAACGTCAACAGATTCAGCTGCACCCTTAGAAGAGTGAGCGTGAACCAGTTTCCAAACACGCTTAAGGAAACGGTTTGCACCTTCAACACCAGACTCTTGCCATTCAAGTGTCATGTCTGCAGGAGATGCAAACATCATGAATAGACGTACTGTATCAGCACCGTACTTGTCTACCATCTCTTGTGGGTCGATACCGTTGTTTTTCGACTTAGACATCTTGATCATGCCTGAGTGAGCAACGTCACGGCCTTGGTTGTCTTTCGCAGACGTAATACGGCCTTTACCGTCACGCTCTACAGCAACATCAGTAGGAGCAACCCACTCTTTAGTGCCTTTCTCGTTTTCGTGGTAGAACGCATCTGCTAGTACCATACCTTGACATAGTAGTTGCTTGAATGGTTCGTCAGACATTACGTAACCAGCATCACGCAGCAGTTTATGGAAGAAACGAGAGTACAATAGGTGCATACAAGCGTGCTCGATACCACCGATGTACTGGTCTACAGGTAGCCAGTAGTTCGCTTTTTCTGGATCTAGGATGTCGTCAGCTTGTGGTGAACAGTAACGAGCGTAGTACCAAGAAGACTCCATGAACGTATCGAACGTGTCTGTTTCACGTAGAGCAGGTTCGCCGTTGAATGTTGTTTCTGCCCAAGACTTGTCAGCCTTGATTGGGCTAGTCACACCATCCATTACCACATCTTCAGGAAGAATTACTGGTAGTTGGTCTGCTGGTACTGGGTGAACTTCACCATCTTCAGTCGTCACCATTGGGATTGGCGCACCCCAGTAACGTTGACGAGATACACCCCAGTCACGCAGACGGAAGTTTACCGTTTTCTTACCTTTGCCTTCAGATTCTAGCTTCGCAGCAATTGCGTCGAATGCTTCTTGGAAAGCAAGACCATCGAACTCACCCGAGTCGAACAGCACGCCTTTCTCAGTGTAAGCTGCTTCAGATACATCTAGCTCAGAACCATCTTCTGGCTTGATTACTGGAATGATATCGATGCCGTACTTAGTTGCGAACTCGTAGTCACGTTGATCGTGAGCTGGAACCGCCATTACCGCACCTGTGCCGTAATCCATCAGTACGAAGTTTGCTACGTATACAGGAACAACACGACCGTTAAGAGGGTGGATAGCCGTTAGGCCTGTATCCATACCTTTCTTTTCCATCGTTGCTAGTTCAGCTTCAGCAACTTTGGTGTTGCGACACTCTTCAACGAATGCAGCAAGCTCAGGGTTGTTCTTAGACGCTTTCTCTGCAAGAGGGTGACCTGCAGCGATACCAACGTAAGACACACCCATTAGCGTATCAGGACGAGTTGTGTAAACTTCTAGCGGCGCTTCTTCACCGTTAACAGCGAAAGATAGCTCAACACCTTCAGAGCGACCGATCCAGTTGCGCTGCATGGTTTTAACCATTTCAGGCCAACCGTCAAGGTTGTCTAGGTCATCTAGTAGCTCTTGAGCGTACTCAGTGATTTTAATGAACCACTGTGGAATTTTCTTTTGCTCTACTGGAGTATCACAACGCCAGCAGCAACCATCTTCTACTTGCTCGTTTGCTAGTACAGTTTGGTCGTTTGGACACCAGTTAACAGAAGAGGTCTTCTTGTACACTAGGCCTTTTTCGTAAAGCTTAGTGAAGAACTCTTGTTCCCAGCGGTAGTATTCAGGTGTACATGTTGCGAATTCACGATTCCAGTCGTAACCAAAGCCAAGAAGCTTAAGCTGGTTTTTCATGTATTCGATGTTTTCGTAAGTCCATGGTGCAGGTGCTGTATTGTTTTTTACAGCTGCGTTTTCTGCAGGTAGGCCGAATGCATCCCAACCGATTGGTTGCATTACGTTTTTGCCTTGTAGACGTTGGAAACGAGATACCACATCACCGATGGTGTAGTTACGCACGTGACCCATGTGCAGTCGGCCACTTGGGTACGGGAACATAGAAAGACAGTAGAATTTTTCTTTGTTTGGGTCTTCACTTACAACGAAAGTTTCGCTGTTATCCCAGTGTTGTTGAACCTTTTGTTCAATCTCTTGCGGGTTATATTGTTCTTGCATCGATGGTATCCGGTTATCTTGGAATTTGTGAGTTCGGTTAGAACAGAATCTTACAGATCGTCATAGAATACCTAAAGGAGCTTAGTACAACAATAGTTATACCCTTCATACTTGCAGTTGCTGACTTGTAGATGGCGTAATTTTCACTGAATTTCGCAGGGCAACTATACTTAAGAGTATGAATTGCATTTGTTTGTGAGCGAGGGAGCGTTGTAGCACTTCGTTTACTCACTATAACGTTGGTTATCTTAAGGAGGTAGTTATGCCGAAGAAAAAAGCACTCTATGAAGAAGTGGTTGAAGAGGTTATCGAAACGCTGAAGCATAGTCCTGAAGAGCTCAACAACAAAATCGAAACGTCAGGTAAATATGCAAAAGCTGCCAATGACATGACCAAAGATGAGCTATCGCTGATCTCGGCCTACGTGAAGTCAGACTTGAAAGAGTTTTCTGAGAGCTACGAAGAGAGCAAAAGCGGTCCATTTTATCTGATGATTGCAGACTCTATTTGGCAGGGGCTTCTCGATATTACCGATCGCACTAAAGTCGAGTGGGTCGAGCTATTCCAAGATTTAGAACACCAAGGCTTGTATCAAGCTGGTGAAGTGATTGGCTTGGGTACGCTTGTCTGTGATGAGTGTGGTCATCAAACCGAATATAATCATCCAACGACCATCATCCCGTGCATTAAGTGTGGCTCGAAAGGATTTAGTCGCAAAGCACTGAAACCGTAAACCTCCCCAAATACGACATAAACAAAAAGGGTTGACCAAACGGCCAACCCTGCAAATTACTTTACGTTCAATCTTGAACTTAGCTCTTTGGTTTTCTCACAACCCAGCCAATTACCAAGCTTAGTAGCACCCAAATATACAATGGCCAAGTACCGACCACGCGGTAAGGGGTTTGGCCATCTGTTGAAACAAGCTCGGCTTTCAGAACTGCCGTTTCAAACTGAGGTATTTGCTTGATGATATTGCCTTTGTAGTCCGTCACCGCTGTCACACCGTTGTTGGTTGAGCGAATTAGCGGCTTACCAAGCTCTAAGGCACGCATTTGTGCGATTTCCATATGTTGTAATGGACCAATTGAACGGCCAAACCACGCATCGTTAGAGAGCGTTAGAATAAAGTCCGTATCGTCTGTCACATTCTGTCTTACTTGATCATTAAAGATGATCTCATAACACAGAGCTGGCGCTAGATGACGACCGTTAGCAACAATGTTTGGCTGGATGAAATCGCCACGACTGAACGATGACATTGGCAAGTTAAAGAACGGTGCTAATGGACGCAATATATCTTCAAAGGGTACAAACTCACCAAATGGTAATAGGTGATGTTTGTGGTAGCGCTCGTCTGGGTCATAGCTGTATTCACCATATGGGTTAACACCAAGAGAAAGAATACTGTTGTAGTATTTCTTATCTTCAGACTGGTTCAGTACACCTGTGATGATGGAACTGTTGTTTATCTTAGCTGCGCTATCTAAGTTACGTAGGAAAGACGGTATCTCGACTTCAAAAGCAGGGATCGCGGCCTCTGGCCAGATGATGATATCTGCATCCCAGTTTTCCCTGCTTAGGTCAGTGTATTTCATCATAGTCGGCCAGCGGTGACTTGGCAGCCATTTGCTGTCCTGGTCGACATTACCTTGAATCAACACCACTGAGGTGGTTTTTTCAGGATTCGGTGTTACCCAATCGATGTTGCGAATACCAAAGCCAGTACTAAATACGACTGCAGGAATAACAACGATGCTCCAGGCTCTGTTTATAACCGCATAAGCAAACGCTGATGCTGAAACGATAATGGCAAGAGTCACTAGCTCGACACCACCAATTGGTGCGAAAGAGCCTAACGGAGAGTCGATTTGGCTATAGCCCAACCACAACCATGGGAAGCCTGTCATTACCCAGCCGCGTAGCCAATCACTGATCAACCATAGTGCCGGAGCGGCTAGGAAGAATCGGCTTAAATTATTAGTGGGGAAGAACTTATTTAAGCTCCAAGTAAAGAGCCCTGAGTATACGGCTAAATAGCCAACGAGGAGTGCCATCAAAAATAGATTGGCCGCTAGTGGCATACCGCCAAAGCCGTCAATACTGACATATACCCAGCTGATTCCTGTGGTGAACTGACCTAGGCCCCATGCATAACCAATCCAAAGTGCACTCTTAGGTGAACGATTGTGGATCAGTAGCAGTAATAAAGCTGGGCTGAGAATGGCAAGAGGCCATATTGAGTATGGAGCGAATGAGAGGGTGGTTATAGCGCCAACAAAAACGGCCGCAAGCGGCCGTAATAGGCGATGAATAAAAGTCTTAGTCATCTAATTTCTGTCATCTCTTTAGAGAGAAGTGGTTATTCTTCGATAGTCGGAAGAGGCTGCTCGTCAGGAATGGTTACCTGTAGCTGAATCACGCGACGATTATCTGCTGATGTTATTTTGAAATGGTAGTTTTCGATTTCTACAATTTCGCCACGAACTGGCAGGTGACCGAGTGCTGTCATAACCATGCCGCCTACTGTATCCACTTCATCATCACTGAAAGCAGTGTCAAACGTGTTGTTGAACTCTTCAATGGTGGTTAAAGCTTTAACAGAGAAAGTATGCTTACTCAGCTTACGGATATCCAACTCTTCTTCATCGTCGAACTCGTCTTCAATTTCACCAACGATTTCTTCGAGGATATCTTCAATGGTTACTAGGCCAGAGACACCACCAAACTCATCAACAACGATAGACATGTGGTAACGCTCTTCACGGAACTCCTTAAGTAGGCGATCAACTCGCTTACTTTCAGGAACAACAACCGCAGGGCGAATCACTTGTTCGATATCAAATGGGGCACTGTCTGAACCCAGGTATTTAAGTAGGTCCTTCGCTAATAGAATGCCTTCAACATGGTCTTTATCTTCACTGATCACTGGGTAGCGAGAGTGTTGAGCATCAGTAATCAACGCAATCAATGTATCTAAATCATCGGTACGCTCTACTGTAACCATTTGAGAACGAGGCAGCATGATATCGCGTACTCGCATCTCTGAAATTTCCATAACACCTTCGAGCATGTCGCGAGTGTCGTGGTCAATCAGGTCATTAATTTCTGAGTCGCGGATTACATCTACGAGCTCTTGGCGGTCTTTTACCTCGCCTTGAAATAGTTGGCCTAGGCGTTCAAAGAAGGACTTTCTACTCGGACCTTCAGATTTTTTACTTCCCTCAGAAGTGGGGGGGTTACCTTCGTTCATGATTTCTCAAAAAATAACGCTATCAGAAGTGTGATAGCACACATCACAACTCAGATTCCTGAAAAATACAGGTTCGATGAGTTATTGTTTCTCTGCAATCTACGTAACTAGAATCGATTCACTTTTCTAGAATATATGGGTCTTCAAACCCCATAGCTTGCATGATTTCTGTCTCGAGTGACTCCATCTCTTCAGCTTCATCATCTTCGGTATGATCATAACCTAGCAGATGCAGACTGCCATGTACAACCATATGAGCCCAGTGCGCTAGCAGAGGCTTATTTTGCTCTTCTGCTTCTTTTTCGACAACTTGGCGACAGATAATGAGGTCACCTAGAAGATCTAACTCAATCCCAGGAGGAGCCTCGAATGGAAAAGATAGCACGTTAGTTGGTTTGTCTTTACCACGATATTCATGATTTAGCTGGTGGCTTTCTTCGGTATCTACGATACGGATAGTAAGCTCAGCGCTCTTTTGAAACTGAGGTATAGTCTTATCCAACCAAAACTGAATGTCCTGCTCTGTTGGAAGACCTTGCTCTTTTTCGACCGCTAATTGTAGGTCTAGTTCAATAGACATCTATTTATCACCTTGTTCTGCAATCACAGAACTATTTTGTGTTGCTAATTGTGTCGTAACCGCTTGCTGAGTCTCAAGAAGTTTCGCTTCGCGCTCTTCACGTTTACGTTTCTCAAACTCTTTACGCTCTTTCTGGTCTTTCGCTTCCCATTTCTCGTAAGCGTTGACAATACGAGCAACCACTGGGTGACGAACCACGTCTTCAGACATAAAGAAGTTAAAGCTGATGTCATCGACTTCACTTAGAACTTCGGTCGCATGACGCAAGCCAGATTTTGCACCTCGAGGTAAATCGATTTGAGTGATATCTCCTGTGATTACCGCACGAGAGTTGAAGCCAATACGAGTCAGGAACATTTTCATTTGTTCAACAGTCGTGTTTTGGCTTTCGTCAAGAATGATGAAGGCATCGTTCAGTGTACGACCACGCATGTACGCAAGAGGTGCAACCTCAATCACGTTACGCTCAATCAGTTTCTCTACGCGTTCAAAGCCCAGCATCTCAAAAAGTGCATCGTAAAGTGGACGCAAGTATGGGTCTACTTTTTGGCTTAAATCACCAGGCAGGAAACCTAACTTCTCACCAGCTTCAACTGCAGGGCGCGTCAATAGAAT
Organism: Vibrio sp. IB15; assembly: GCF_016406055.1. Lineage (NCBI taxonomy): Bacteria > Pseudomonadati > Pseudomonadota > Gammaproteobacteria > Vibrionales > Vibrionaceae > Vibrio > Vibrio sp. IB15. The sequence goes on along the minus strand of NZ_JAEFCE010000015.1, from coordinate 4,905 downwards.
ACGACGGATCTCTTGGCGCTCTAATGCGTCTACGGCGGCAGCGACAGCCAAATATGTTTTACCCGTACCAGCAGGACCAATACCAAAGGTGATGTCATGAGTCACCATGTTCATTAGGTACTGTGCTTGGTTTGGGGTGCGCGGCTTAATCACGCCTTTTTTGGTCTTAATGAACACTTCTTTGCCGTGTTCAATATCAGACTCTACATTCTGTTCTAAAACACCAGACTCTTTGATAGCCAAGTGAATTTGTTCTGGCTCGATGTCTGGAATCGTGCCTTTGACCGGAGCAGATTCAACATACAGGCGCTTAACAATATCGAGTGCAGCAGCAGCCGTATGGGGCTTACCAACAATAGTGAAGAAGTTGCTGCGGTAGTTAATCTCGACACCTAAACGGCGCTCAAGGTGTTTGATGTTGTCATCGAATGGGCCACAAAGGCTTGCAAGGCGATGGTTATCTGCGGGTTCTAGATTGATTTCTAGGGTAACGATTTTATTGCTCAAATTAGCCTCTCATTTTGTGCCACCCACTCTTTTCGACGAACAAAGAGCAAGAAGCCCGATTGGGACCGGGCTTCTAGTGGCGATTTCCCTATTTCTAAGATGGTCACTTAGTTAGGTAATTTCAAGCTTTGTTGGTCAGCTTTTTGCTGAACCTAGATGTTTTGCTTATGGCGTAAATGTTGCCACACCCAGCTCATCTTCACGTTTTGTGTTAGCCATCATCTGCGTTGGAGAGATGATGCTACGTAGGTCCATATCTTTCTCTGTACGAACCAACTCACCACGTAGAGAGTTTGCGAATACGTCAGTGATCTTCACATCAACAAATTGACCGATTAGATCCGCGTTACCTTCGAAGTTAACAACACGGTTGTTTTCTGTACGTGCGCGAAGTTCCATTAGGTTCTTCTTCGACGGGCCTTCAACCAGTACACGTTGCTCAGTACCAAGCATTAAGCGAGAGTAGCGCATTGCTTGTGAGTTTACGGTTTGTTGTAGTTCGTATAGGCGATCTTTCTTCTCTTGCTCTGGCACGTCACATGGGTAGTCTGCAGCTGGTGTACCCGGACGAGGAGAGAAGATAAAGCTGAAGCTCATATCGAAATCAACGTCTTTGATCAGTTTCATTGTGTCTTGGAAATCTTGGTTAGATTCACCAGGGAAACCAACGATAAAGTCAGAACTGATTTGAATGTCAGGACGTGCTTTACGAAGCTTACGAATAATCGACTTGTACTCGATAGCCGTATGAGGACGCTTCATCATTGTAAGAATACGGTCACTACCACTTTGTACTGGTAAGTGAAGGAAGCTCACAAGTTCAGGTGTATCTTCGTATACTGCGATGATGTCATCACCAAACTCAAGCGGGTGGCTTGTTGTGAAACGAATACGGTCGATACCATCGATAGAAGCCACAAGACGAAGCAGCTCTGCAAATGTGCAGATATCACCTTCGTGAGTTGGACCACGGTATGCGTTTACGTTTTGACCTAGCAGGTTAACTTCACGTACACCTTGTTCTGCAAGTTGAGCAACTTCGAACAGTACATCATCCATTGGACGGCTAACTTCTTCACCACGAGTGTAAGGTACCACGCAGTAAGTACAGTACTTAGAACAGCCTTCCATGATCGAAACGAATGCAGTTGCACCTTCAGCACGAGGCTCAGGTAGGCTATCGAACTTTTCGATCTCAGGGAAAGAGATGTCCATCACTGGCGCTTCGTTTGATAGAGAAGATTTGATCATCTCTGGAAGACGGTGCAGTGTTTGAGGGCCAAAGATAACGTCTACGTATGGTGCACGTTGACGGATGTGGTCGCCTTCTTGAGTCGCTACACAGCCACCCACACCGATTACCACACCTTCTTTTTTATCTTTTAGCGTTTTCCAACGACCAAGCTGGTGGAATACTTTTTCTTGCGCTTTTTCACGGATAGAACAAGTATTCAGTAGTAGTACATCTGCTTCCTCAGGTACTTCAGTTAGCTCATAGCCATTTGCGGCATTTAGCAGGTCAGCCATTTTTGATGAATCGTATTCGTTCATCTGACAGCCCCAAGTTTTAATTAGCAGTTTCTTACTCATTTTTTGTTCGCTCGATCGTTAGTTTAATTTAAGGGAGCAAATCGCCCGGTATCTATCCGCGAGAGTCGATGGCCATAATTAGGTATTCATTTTATGGCTCACCCTAGCGGCAAGCGGCGTATTGTACTGGTTTCAAAACCGACTGACTAGTAGTCTGATAAAATCTCTTCGGAAGTGGTTTTTATTCTCGTTAACACTAGATGTAGCAAGGGGTAACCCATTTTTCAAATAAGGTTTTTGGTTACAAGTTCGTTGTGAAAACGTACAATTAAAAACAGTCAAAGAATCAAACTGATAAGTACAAAATATGAACAGTTACGATATTGTGGTCGTCGGCGGCGGCATGGTTGGTGCGGCAACAGCGATTGGTTTTGCTAAGCAAGGAATGCAGGTTGCTGTGATCGAAGGTTTTGCGCCCCAAGCATTTGATGAGTCGCAAGCGATGGACATTCGAGTATCAGCGATTTCTCAAGCGTCAGTCGATTTACTTGACGATCTTGGCGCATGGCAGAACATTGCTGCAATGCGAGTTTGCTCATACAAGCGCCTAGAAACGTGGGAACACCCAGAATGTCGTACTCGATTTGATGCAGCGTCACTTGATTTGCCTCGTTTAGGCTACATTGTTGAAAACCGACTTATCCAATTGGGCTTATGGTCTCAGTTCGATGCTTATGACAACTTAGACCTGCTGTGTCCTGAAAAGTTGGACTCTATCGAATTTGGCGAAACTAATACTGTTAAGCTTCAATCTGGTATCGAGTTGTCAGCGAAGTGGGTGGTTGGTGCCGATGGTGCGAATTCTGCAGTTAGACAGCAAGCGGGCATTGGTATCACTGCTTGGGACTACCGTCAGCACTGCATGCTGATCAATGTAGAAACCGAGCTCCCTCAGCAAGACATTACTTGGCAACAGTTTTTACCTAGCGGCCCGCGTTCATTTCTCCCTTTGTGCTCTTTTAATTCAGGAGACCAGGAAGTTGGGCAGGGCTCGTTAGTTTGGTACGACTCGCCATCTCGCATTAAGCAACTGTCGGCAATGAGCCCAGACAAGCTACGCAATGAAGTACTTGCTAACTTCCCTGCGGAGTTAGGGGACATTAAAGTACTTAACTCTGGTTCTTTCCCTCTTACTCGACGTCATGCGCAATCTTATTTTAAGAACAACTGCATTCTGGTTGGGGACTCAGCACACACGATTAATCCATTAGCAGGGCAGGGTGTGAATTTAGGCTTCAAAGATGTTGCAGCGCTATTAGATGTAACCAAAGAAAAAGGCGAGCTGAATCATTCTGTAGTAAGACGCTACGAGGTGATGAGAAGAGGTGACAACCTAGTGATGCAAAGCGGTATGGATTTCTTCTATAAGACGTTCAGTAATGATATTGGTCCACTTAAGTTTGTGCGTAATGCTGCACTCAAGCTAGCAGAGAACTCAGGGCCGATTAAAACTCAAGTTTTGAAGTATGCTCTGGGCCTTTAATTGAGTATTACAGACACTTTATAAAGAGAAGGAGAGCGAATGCTCTCCTTTTTTGTATTCTATGATGTCTATCGCTGCTGTGTCACACAAACTGGCGCATCTAGCTCTAATGAGTAGCCCGTGTAAACCAGAGAGCCGTCTTCTGTATTTCGCTTGAATGACTTGATGTTGTTAGTGTGCTGGTTTGCGGCGATAAGCCATTCACCGTCATGAGTAATATGAAAATCACGAGGGAAGTTGCCTTCAGAACTATAGCTATCAATAAAAATAGGCACTTTCGTTGTGGATTCGATTCTGAAGCAACTGATCATCGATTGATGTCGACAAGAGACATAGAGAAATTGCTCATCCGGCGATAGTTTTATTGCAGCCGTTGCTTCTCCTTTTTCCATATTTGGAAGTGCGTCGATCTCTTCGACAATACTCCATTTCCCAAGAGTTTTCTCCATCATCAGTATCGTTTCAGAGAGTTCACAGATTACATAGGCTTTATTTTCGTCTTTGTTGAAGACGAGATGACGAGGTCCATTGCCCGCAGGGACTTTAATGGATTGCATTGGTTCGTCTAGAAACTCTTCCTGTTCTTCATCAAAGCAATAGAAATTGATTCGATCAGCGCCAAGGTCGACGGTGACAAATTGTGGTGAGTTTTGTAAGAACAGACATTGATGAGCATGTGGAGCGGTCTGACGCTCTTTGTTTGGTCCTGACCCCACCATAGCTATTGTTTTAAGTCGTTTATCGATATTGCCATTGATACTTAAACTAAAAATATCGAATGAACCTGATGAGTATTGAGAAGTAATTGCAAACTTATGGCTAGGATCTATGGTGATATGACAAGGATGATCGCCGGAGATAGCACCTGAGTTACTAGCGGTCTTTGAGCTAGCATTAGCGATATGAATCAACTGTGGCTGTTTGGGGTGCTCAACTTCAGACGCGGTATAGATACCAAGCTCGGTCGCTACGACAAAAGATGGGTTAGTACACTCTGTAATGAGTTCCAAAGGTAATAGTTGACCGTTTTCCAAGTCTAACTGAGCCTGATACACGCCTTGGCTTTTACTGGGAGTGCCTGTGTAGCAACCGATCGTTAAAGTGAGATTTTTCATAAGGCGTCATACTCAATTAGAAAGTGGAGTAGGCATTGTCTTATAAAAAAGTCATGAAGTGATTAAATGGGGAGAAATACTTGGTGACGGAGTTATCAGATTTACATATTCCAGATAAAACAAAACCCAGCTAAAAAGCTGGGTTCTATTTAATGATGGTGCGGTCGGAGAGACTTGAACTCTCACACCTCTCGGCGCCAGAACCTAAAT
>NZ_JAEFCE010000159.1:0-837 GCF_016406055.1 Vibrio sp. IB15 | reverse complement strand
AACCCATCAACATAAGTTTAGCGGATGTTTGACAACCGGGGGAATCCATGTAGCCGCGTTAATAGGCAGACAACGCAGCCACAAACTTAAAGCATTGTGACATAAACACTAAAACCAAACTGTGAGCCAAAACTGCTAAGCGTTGGTTGTCCAATTGAACGCTTGGTTATGTACATTTATCTTTGATGAAATCCAGTGTTTCCTTTGTACTAGTATGTAAAAGACTTTCAATCCCCATAGCCCTAGCGGCCTCCACATTTCGATGGGTATCATCAATAAAGATGCAATGCTTCGACTTTACCCTGAGGCGCTTCAATAAGCGTTGAAAAAACAAAAAGTCAGGTTTGGCAATGCCGATTTCTGACGAGTTAACAATTTCATCAAATGCTTTCTCTAAACCCACGTTAACAAGGTCATTGTTTAATCGACTTGTCGCATTGGTGACCAAAACAACCCTACCGTTAGAAAGTAGGCTTCGGATATTATTAAGGAACTCATAGTCAATCTCAGCGTTGAGTGAACGCCACTTGTTAACCAACTTTGCCGCCGTACTCTCACCATGAACTAGCGACAAGTCGTAACAAACATTGTTACACCATTCATCATGAGAAATTTTGCCAGTGATTGCGGGAATTAGGTGCTTTTCAGAAAAAGTACATGTGAACAAAGGGTTGCGTACTAGTCCCAACGTATCAGCATACTCTTCCATTTCAATATTGGACCAATGACGAATTACACCGTCAAAATCTATTAATACTGTATTTTTCACTGCCCCTCCTATGTACATAGACATAATGACCCCCACGAAAGGTGCTAGCCTCCAATATCGTGGGTTAG
>NZ_JAEFCE010000158.1:0-845 GCF_016406055.1 Vibrio sp. IB15 | reverse complement strand
GTAACAAGGTAGCCCTAGGGGAACCTGGGGCTGGATCACCTCCTTATACGAAGATATTCACGATAAGTGTCCACACAGATTGATTAGGTTTAGAAAGTAAAAGAGACGAAGAACTCCCAAGTTCTTCAATCTAGTGTCCCGTTCGTCTAGAGGCCTAGGACACCGCCCTTTCACGGCGGTAACAGGGGTTCGACTCCCCTACGGGATACCATTGGGTCGTTAGCTCAGTTGGTAGAGCAGTTGACTTTTAATCAATTGGTCGCAGGTTCGAATCCTGCACGACCCACCATTTCCTCCCAAGGAAATAAAAATATGGGGCTATAGCTCAGCTGGGAGAGCGCCTGCCTTGCACGCAGGAGGTCTGCGGTTCGATCCCGCATAGCTCCACCATTCCTTCCATAAGGAATTAAAACTTTTATGGGCGATTAGCTCAGTTGGGAGAGCACCTGCCTTACAAGCAGGGGGTCACTGGTTCGAGCCCGGTATCGCCCACCATCTTTAAGCATTCTCGAAAGAGAGTATTTAAAAATGGGTTAAAAGTTTAACACTTTGAAACTCTTGCTCTTTAACAATTTGGAAAGCTGACTGATTTAAATAACGTAGTTATTTAAATCAAATTAAAAGTTCTCAATGTTTATCCTTTGGATAAACACAACACAAACACATTCAAGTGTCTTGTATTCGATTCAAACTTGTTTGAATCACAATTGAGTCCGGCAAACACGTAATAAGAACTAACCCTTCTTATTACAACCAAAAACCTTGGTTGTTTACCATACATAAAGACCCTTTCGGGTTGTATGGTTAAGTGACTAAGCGTACACGGTGGATGCCTTGGCAGTCAG
>NZ_JAEFCE010000157.1:0-859 GCF_016406055.1 Vibrio sp. IB15 | reverse complement strand
AGCAGTTTAGAGCGAGTTACTGACTTATGAAGTATGACCTTACCGTTTTGGTCTACGGCATGAAGACTAAAGTGGTTTTTGACTAGGTCGATACCGCAGAAATAAGAATAATTAGACATGGTGCCTCCGGTGCAATTAAGTACCACATAAGTGTGGCAGATCCTCGGTAGGGGGAATCCATGTCATTTGTTAGTTGCCTAGGGAGATTGGCTTTGATTCCGGAGTATTGGAAAGCTTTCATAATTAAAAATGAATTAGTGGGGAAATACTGTGAAATTCCAGAGTCCGCTGATCTATCTGAGTTAGATGGTGGTAACCTTAAACTACTCGATGAAAATCAAATCCTCAACGAAGCTAACGAGTTTTATCCTGGAATCGCAGTAAAGAAATTTGGATACATACCTGTAGCTAGTTGCTCACTTGGTTCCGGTGATCCATATTTTATAAACATAAATGATGGCGCTAATGGAAAATTGTATCGGATTTATCACGATGCTGAAATGATTGATGATGAATCTTACAATATGGATGAAGCCGTAAATTTAGTATTAGCGAATTACACAGAGTTACTAAAATACCTCTGCAAAAACGGCAACTAACAAGTTACTCAAAAGGACGCAAAACGCTTGGCTTGCGCTCCTTCGTCGCTAATTTTAGCCAAGCATTTATGCGCCCATTAGTAAGGCGTTAGCAACCTTATCGAGAGATCAAACAAGTGAAGTATATAATAGCCATCATTTTTTCATTACTCGTGGTGGGGTGTTCGTACGAAGATATTAAAGAGTCGATGGTTCCAAAGGAAGAATCATCTTTTGCCAAGGGCTATTTAGAACAACTTCGATTAAAGAATTATGAGTAC
>NZ_JAEFCE010000156.1:0-861 GCF_016406055.1 Vibrio sp. IB15 | reverse complement strand
TGACCCGTCCTGATATGGGTTGACACTTGATTGACTAAAACGCTCGATGTACTTCATCGGGCGTTTTGTATTTTAGAGCTGTGTGAGGCCTATATTCATTATAGATTTTTACTGATTCGGCGACCATTTTCTTTGCTTCATCTAAATCATTAGGCTTATTCAACAGATACTCCATCTTCAGTATTCCGTTGATCCTCTCTGCCAACGCATTCTGATAACAGTCATAACCATCAGTCATTGAGCAAGATACATCATACTGTCGATGCAACTCCTGGTATTCCACAGAGCAGTATTGAACACCTCGATCTGAGTGATGTACAAGGTCACCTGTATTCTTCCGCTCTTTCAACGCGTTTAAAAAGGCCAGCTTAACAGTGCGAGCTTTCATATCATCACCTATGTGATAGCCCACGATTTTTCTTGAGTAAGCGTCCGTCACTAAACTGAGATAAGTACTACCACACCGCGTCGCTAGATAAGTAATATCGGCAACCCATAATTGCTCAGGTCTTTCCGGTATTAAGCCTTCTTTGATTCGATTTGGATGGCAGTAAAAGCGATGATTACTGTTTGTGGTTCGATGGTAAGCCCTTCGATTCTGCACTAATAATCGATGCATTCTCAGCAGAGAGAATAAGCGGTCTCGACCGATTTCAATATCGTTCTGAGCAAGTAAATACTTGAGCTTACGGGTCCCTATACGAGGGTGCATCATCCTTTGCTTCTTCACAAAACCGAGTACTAATTCATCTTTTTTTGTCTGATGAATTTCTGCAACACAGCGCTTGTAGAAAGCTTGTCGTGTAATACCTATGAAGTGACAAGCTTTAGTGACGGTCAACTTTCTGACCGTTTTTTCCT
>NZ_JAEFCE010000155.1:0-883 GCF_016406055.1 Vibrio sp. IB15 | reverse complement strand
CGCTGGTTAGTCCTTTATATCGAGACATTGCGGTCTCAGATATTGAGCGATAGTGATAACCAGACTCGGATTTCCACTCCGCTATTGTTCCGTTTTTCAGAGCCTCTACAGCTTCATTTCTGGGATGCCCATCTTCCCAAAACGCTGCATTCTTTCGAGGTGGTATCAACGGAGTACAACCTTTATTCTTCAGAGTATTGTGGCAACTTTTTGTGTCATATGCTCCATCGGCAGATACAGCATCGATCTTTCTACGTAAAGGGTTGAGTAACGTTGGCAGCACTTCGCTATCACCAACATTTACCAGGCTGACCTCGGCACTAATGGCTTCATGGGTATCTACATCAACGGCTAAGTGCAGCTTGCGCCATGTTCTACGTTTTTCGGCACCGTACTTCTTCACCTTCCACTCCCCCTCGCCAAAGACTTTGAGACCAGTCGAGTCAATGGCTATATGACGAATAGCCCCTTTAGATTTATTACGGTATTTCACCTGGACTGTCTTCGAGCGTTTACTGATACAGGTGTAGTCTGGGGACGTCAGTGGAACATCCAATAACTCAAAGATAGAGTCGATAAAACCTTGAAGAGCACGCAAGGGTAATGAGAATACTCCTTTAATCATCAAGGCAGTTTCAATCGCTGTATCAGAGTACTGAAAGCCTCTACCACGCTTACCATGATGGGTTTTGCATCGCCATGCATCTACGGCTGTATCATCTATCCAGAACGTAACCGAGCCCCGTTTGCACAAAGCCTTATTGTACTCCGCCCAGTTAGTTATCTTCTTTTTCGCCTTACCCATGTTGTCACCGCTCTAACCATCATAAAGGATCAGATCGCAGGACTCGAAAAAGGTTCAACTGATTTAGGCAACAACGCC
>NZ_JAEFCE010000154.1:0-895 GCF_016406055.1 Vibrio sp. IB15 | reverse complement strand
AGCTCAATTTACCGCTTGTTAGTCCTTTATATCGAGACATTGCAGTCTCAGATATTGAGCGATAGTGATAACCAGATTCGACTTTCCACTTTGTTATTGTGCCATTTTTCAGAGCTATTACCGCTTCGTTTCTGGGATGGCCATCTTCCCAAAGTGCTGCATTCTTTCGAGGCGGGATCAACGGAGTACAACCTTTCTTTTTCAGGATCTCATGGCAATTTTTGGTGTCATAGGCTCCATCTGCGGATACGGCAACGATCTTTCTGCGTAGTGGATTGAGCAGCGTCGGTAACACTTCACTATCGCCAACATTTACAAGGCTGACTTCCGCACTAACAGCTTCGTGAGTATCCACATCTACAGCTAAGTGCAGTTTACGCCATGTTCTGCGTTTTTCTGCGCCATGCTTTTTCACTTTCCACTCACCCTCGCCAAAGACTTTGAGGCCAGTTGAGTCAATAGCTATATGCCGAATGGCTCCTCTAGATTTATTGCGATATTTAACCTGAACCGTCTTCGAACGTTTACTGATACAGGTGTAGTCAGGGGACGTCAGTGGAACATCCAGTAGCTCGAAGACCGAGTCGATAAAACCTTGAAGTGCACGCAATGGCAGAGAGAAGATACCCTTGATCATCAAGGCAGTTTCAATCGCTGTATCTGAATACTGGAAGCCTCTACCACGTCTACCATGATGGGTTTTGCATTGCCATGCATCTATGGCGGAGTCATCTATCCAAAACGTAACTGACCCACGCTTGCACAGTGCTTTATTGTACTCTGCCCAGTTAGTTATCTTCTTTTTTGCTTTACCCATATTACCAACGTCCTAACCATCACAAAGGATCAGATCGCAGGACTTGGAAAAGGTTCAATGGATTTAGGCAACAACGCC
>NZ_JAEFCE010000153.1:0-897 GCF_016406055.1 Vibrio sp. IB15 | reverse complement strand
CGCCTCAAGGCGGGATTATATCCCCCACCTTGATGTTGATGACGTTATCGGGTCTCGAACAGCGCATTAAGTCTACCGCGCTTAAGAAAGGCGCAAGAGCTAACTTTATTGGATATGCCGACGATTTCGTCGTCACCTGCGCTTCAAAGGAAGTGTTGGAGAACGATATCAAACCATTGATTGCTGACTTTTTAGCGGTACGAGGCTTAACGTTATCCGAAGAGAAAACGCACATTACTCACATCAACGACGGTTTTGACTTCCTTGGGTTCAACCATAGGAAGTACAAAGGAAAACTGCTCATCAAACCGAGCAAGGCCAACACGTTGACGTTCCTAAGTAACTTGCGCGGACTCATCAAAAAGCACGTTACCCTACCGGTGAACGACCTTATCAAATTGATTAACCCAAAGCTTAGAGGGTGGTCGAACTATTATCGCCACTGCGTAGCTAAACAGGTATTCAGTTATGTCGGTCACAAACTATTTCATGCGTTATGGCATTGGGCTAAAAGGCGACATCCAACAAAATCTAAAACTTGGGTCGCCTTAAAATACTTCATCAACCGAAGAGGCCAATGGCAGTTTCACGGTTGGCAGAAGATAAAGGATATGGATTGCCAGTTTAATCTTTTCCAAATAGCTAAAGTGCCGATAGAAAGACATGTGAAGATCCGAAGCGCAGCGACACCTTTCGACCCTCAATACCAAGAATACTTGGGAAAGAGGAAACACAAAAGGCCAGCTCGTAATTCTTGGATTGAACCTGCTCTATCTGCTTTATGAGTTGCTGGGTATCATTTGATGCCTTTGTAGAGGCTTGAGCCTAGTGCAGTGAAAGTTGCACGCTGGGTTCTAAGGGAGACGGCACTTGGTAACAAGTGTCGTCCACCCGACA
>NZ_JAEFCE010000152.1:0-1120 GCF_016406055.1 Vibrio sp. IB15 | reverse complement strand
CCGCCACTTATTAGAGAAGCCCTGCTAGAAATAGCAGGGCTTTTTTACATCTATCAAAAATGTATATTCAGTAATCAATTGGCGAATAGATAGAATGACAACTCAACTACATCAAACCTTTTAGATAGCCTAGTCTTACGACTAGGCTTTCGTCGTTTCTGGGGTTGGATAATTTGGTCTTCTACCAACGAGTCCGATGGAATACCAGCCCAGCAATTCCACCACTATGCTAAGCCCAAGTATAACTGCTTGGGCTTTATTGTATTTGAGTCACTGTGGTCACTCTTCAGTCGATAGAGTAAGCAAAAGATTTGTCCACAACCCAGAACCTTCCCCACATTCTATAACTTATCTGAAGTTCTAGTCTTACGAGTAGAGTCGCGTGCTTTGTGGGGTTCGACAATTTGCTCTTTGACTAACGCTCTCCTCTCTCTTACAAGCTAGTCATTACGATTTTTATTAAGAAGCTTCGCTAGAAATAGCGGGCTTTCTTCTATCTGAAACATAGTGTCACGTGCTGCTGTCGAAACCCTCCCGAAAAGGTTATGCCGTTCCCCTAATTATTACGCTACTGAGCACGAGGTTTTAGACTCTCATCGCTCTGGCAATGTCTTATAAGGTTACTTATCTTCAATTACTTCTTCAGTCTAGCGTGATATGAAAGTCCTAACCTCAACAGTGACTTTACCTTGGTAGTTTCTGGTAACAAACGGGTTCAGAGGTTGGACGCTACATAATCTTCCCTACAATGGAAGATGTGGCTAGCAGTCTATAGTGGGACTCTTAACTCTCCTGAAGTACTCTATCTTTCTTTTGGTTAACGTTAGTCAGGCTAGATGTTCGTATAGTGTATGTTTACGTACTCTAACCGTGTCTAAAGGGTCTATTTCTTAGTTTGATGTTCTTATTAGAATTGGCATTAATGCTTCGCTAAGCGTTAGTAAGGGGCTGCATTTTAGTACTATTTCTTAACCCTCTTTGATTTTGGTTATGTGATTGGTCTAGATGACTTTGCTCTGTGGGGCTTGTTGAGAGGTAATTTATAGATACAAAAAAGCCGATGCTGGTGAAGTGACCCCGTAAAGTTGGACATTTCTGTTAAGCGGCTTTCAAGGCCTGA
>NZ_JAEFCE010000151.1:0-1123 GCF_016406055.1 Vibrio sp. IB15 | reverse complement strand
TTTAGTGAGGTTTACTTAATATCAGATTGCTAGATGACGCATAATTTTAAAAAGCGTACGTCGACACTCTCTCGGATAACTACAAGTAAGGCAATCTTACAATTGCAGAATGTGGTTAGACTTTCGCGCTGGGAAGGAATTGGGCACTTTCGAGTTAGAAGGTGCCTCGATGACCTCGTATGTGACCTCATGTTGGTGAGCACATGTGGTTTTACTCAATCCCTACTGCACTTGATAGCTCCCTGCTGAGCTGCCGCCTGTAACTTCCACTTGAGCGTTCTGTGTGATTTCATCCACTATCGCGTTAGCTATCGCTTCAGCCATCTTACCTGCCATAGCAAATTCACCATCAAGTACAAAGCCCTGGGCTTTCAATTCGGCTTCTAATTTCTGTTTCAGTGATGCTTTGCTTATTGCCATTATTACTTACCTGCGTAAACGGTTTTGGATACATCGACATGCGGTTTCCCCATGAAGGGGCAAATACTCTCGCCAGTACATACGCCTTTTCCGCCATTGAATTTGATGGTGTCTGCGTCTTCGGTGATGTTCTTAGCTTTGATGGCTCTATTGCCTTTGACGGTTTCGGTGTGGTTACCACCAATTTCTGCGATTCTATCTTCGAGCACTTTGATTTGTTGAGTGAGGCATTCAAGCTTTTCGGCTTGGTCGGTCTTACGTTCAAAGTTGCCTTCCTGGTCAACCAATTGATACACACCTTTTCGCTGTTGGTATCGGCTTTCGCCTTCCTTAATGCCTGGTAGCTTGAACCCCAGTGGCAGCACGCAACGAATAAACGGCTTGTCTGGTTGACCGAACATAAAGCCGAGTTCAACAATACTGCCGATAGCCGGCGGCTCTAGACGTCCCGCATGGTCACCGAGACCAGGAACCGGAAGTGGTACCGCCTGCAGTGGTGGTTTATCTTCATACTCCATGCCCTTTTCATCGAGTAGCTGCACATCCACCGCGTAGTGAGGATAGAAGCGGTCGGATAAGTCCCCTTCTTGCGGTAGCTCTGGCAGTGCCACGACTTTTCCCCACCGTGGTAAATGCCACCGCCCCGTGAATTCTGGGAACAACCTAAAGATGATGCGTTTGATGGTGTTTACATCCATGTGAG
>NZ_JAEFCE010000150.1:0-1147 GCF_016406055.1 Vibrio sp. IB15 | reverse complement strand
GTACGGCCACCTTCACGGATAGCGAAACGTAGGCCTTCGTCCATTGCGATTGGAGCGATTAGCTCAACAGTCATTTGAACGTTGTCACCTGGCATTACCATTTCTACGCCTTCTGGTAGAGTGATGTCGCCTGTTACGTCAGTTGTACGGAAGTAGAACTGTGGACGGTAACCTTTGAAGAAAGGAGTGTGACGGCCGCCTTCGTCTTTAGAAAGTACGTATACTTCAGACTCGAACTTAGTGTGTGGGTTGATAGAACCTTTAGCAGATAGTACTTGGCCACGTTCAACTTCGTCACGCTTAGTACCACGTAGAAGTGCACCAACGTTCTCACCTGCACGACCTTCGTCAAGCAGCTTACGGAACATTTCAACACCAGTACAAGTAGTAAGAGTAGTTTCTTTGATACCAACGATTTCTACTTCGTCACCTACACGTAGGATACCACGCTCGATACGACCAGTTACAACAGTACCACGACCTTGGATCGAGAATACGTCTTCGATTGGTAGTAGGAACGGTTGGTCAACTGCACGCTCTGGCTCAGGGATGTAAGAATCTAGTGCTTCTGCAAGCTCAACGATCTTGTCTTCCCACTGCTTCTCGCCGTTTAGTGCGCCAAGTGCAGAACCTTGGATAACTGGTAGGTCATCACCTGGGAAGTCGTACTCAGAAAGAAGTTCACGAACTTCCATTTCTACTAGCTCAAGTAGCTCTTCGTCATCAACCATGTCACATTTGTTCATGAATACGATGATGTAAGGGATACCAACTTGACGACCAAGTAGGATGTGCTCACGAGTTTGAGGCATTGGGCCGTCAGTCGCAGCAACAACTAGGATACCACCGTCCATTTGCGCAGCACCAGTGATCATGTTTTTAACATAATCCGCGTGTCCTGGGCAGTCTACGTGTGCGTAGTGACGTGATGGAGTGTCGTACTCAACGTGAGAAGTAGCGATTGTGATACCGCGCTCACGCTCTTCTGGAGCGTTATCGATAGATGCGAAATCTTTAGCAACACCACCGTACACTTTTGCAAGTGTAGTACAGATAGCAGCAGTTAGAGTTGTTTTACCGTGGTCAACGTGGCCGATAGTACCAACGTTTACGTGCGGTTTCGTACGTTCAAATTTTTCTTTAGACA
>NZ_JAEFCE010000014.1:0-97320 GCF_016406055.1 Vibrio sp. IB15 | reverse complement strand
AAAGGATCAGATCGCAGGACTCGAAAAAGGTTCAACTGATTTAGGCAACAACGCCACTAATTAGAACAACTGTTGCCATTCGGGATACCACTGCCTAAGAACTCAACCCTAATTTGCTCGACATCTTTTAGGTATAGGTTGTTGGCTTGGTCTGCCTCATCGAAGTTGTTGAGGGTGACATTCCATGTCGAGAATGGAGTGGGTTGGAAGTACGCATATTCGAACTTATTCGCCACTGCGCCATCGGTGATGATGCTAACGTCATTGGTGGTTGGATCATCCAAGCGGTAGTAAAACGCTCGCGAGACCGGGTTAGAACTGAATTGGTAATCCTGATCCTGATAGCGGTCTGCATAGTTACCTGAACTCGATATTCCAAGGTTGAGCTGCTTGCCATAAGGTAAGTTTTCCCCTTCTAAGAACACACGTACTGTAGAGAGTCTGACTCGGTCGAATGAACATAATTGTGCCTGCCCTAATGGAATAGTGAAGTTCAACTCGCCAGTGGTTGCGAAGCTATCGAGTTGCTCTGGGCTAGAGATGGTGTAGTTGTCGATAGTGAAGTCTTGTGGTGCTGGCTGGAATGAAGAGAGTGCATTCACATACTCACTTTCTATGGACGCGAGGTCAAACTGGTAGTCCAAGTAACTTTTATTCAGCGAAGGTGTTATCTCACTTGGTTTCAATGCCCAGTATTCGTATGCCTGAACATAGTTAGACAAAGCCACATACATTGGTCGTTTGAAGTGCATTAGCACTCGTGAAAGCTCACGCTCGATGGAGTCGAAACCTTCGCTGTCTACCTGATAACTCTCAATGGCGTCACTCAATCTTTGCTGTTGATTAGCGGTGACGTTCTTGGTCAATAGTAGGTCGACGAGTTTGGCTTGCTCTTGTGCAAAATTAAGCTGAGTGGTGTTAATTGCTTTGCCTAAAAGCACCTGTTTTTCAAGTTCGACTAAGTATTGTCTCGCGCCTTTAATTCCCAAGCTATCAGCAAGTCTTAAGTTACTGCGGATCTCGGTGATCATCAGATCCCAGGCCAGATTACTCTCATTCAAAGTCGGAATATTAAAGTTAAAGCCATCCATCGCTTCGGAGATTTTATGAAGTTTGATGGTCGATTTCACATCGGCGGTGAGCTGCGCGATGCCCGAAATAGTCTTGGTAACGCTATCAATGATCCCCGTGACTGTCTTGATATTGGTGACTAAGTTTTTCGCTTTATCCAGTGCTTCTGGCGTTTTAGCCAATTGCTCGGTGAGGTCGTTCACACCAGATAGATTTCCTGTGAACACACCGCTGACGGCACTGCCAATCTCTGCGATGGCTTTGAAGATAGCCAATGCTGCATTGAGCTCTTGCTGAGTTTTCCAGTTTTCTACACCGACTAAGTAAGTGGTTCTTGCACTCAGTGTCACAAGTTCTTGAGCTTTGTATTGGCTGTCGATTTCGGTCAGGCTGTCGCCTATTTTGTCTATGTTAGATTGGGTTTGAGTGATGATCGAGTCTTGTGCTCTGAGAACGTCTTCAACGTTATCGAGTGCTAACTTCGCAGCTTCAATCTTGTCTTCGATCACCGTACTTCTGTCTTGAATGATATCCCACTGTGCTTGATACGCGATCATTGCATTCAGGTAAGCTTCGTATTTGCCTTGGTAGAGCACCTTGTCGAGATAAGGCACATAGTTACTTTCTTTAGTGCTGAAACTAATGAACTGTTTAAATGCAACGGTTTGGAGGTATAGATCTGAAAGGATAGGGTCATCTTCCACCACTGAGCCTGCGTGACGCAAACTCTGCTCAATCCAGTTAATCAGTTCGAGGCTAAGCTCTGGATTCGTGTCGAATAAGCTGGAAGCCATATCAAAAGAGCGGTTAACAATGTCGGTAAAAGGTGTGGTCGCTAGTTTCATTTGCCCAGTAATGTTCGAGTCGATGGTGGTTCTGCGGTAGTGTTCTCCTGCTAATGCCACAGAGGTTCCATCGCCATCTTCTGCTGAAAGGGCATCTCGTGTAATGCTGCCATCGTTTTGGAAAGCGAGGACATTAATTGGAGTGTCGATCTGTCCTGCAATCACAGTCACTGATGCCGCAGCGCCTTGTTGCCCGAGAACGAAAGTCGGGGCGCCTTGTCCGACAATTTTACGAGCAAAAATGAGAATGTTTTGGTTATTCACCACCAAGTTGAAGTTTTCTGGAACCTCAATGGTATCGGCAAAAACGACGATCTTGGAGGGCTTAGTCACGTAAAGGTTCTGCTCTGCAATCCAGTCACTGAGGTTGATGTGGAGATCCGACGTAGAGCGAGAGATAACATCGACATCGGAATAGGCAGATTGAACCCAAGTTGGGTATTCGGTGGAATTAGGCAAGTTATTAAGCTCTAGCCAGTCACTAGCAAAAGCTTGTGGAGATAATGAAAGAGAAATAATAATCGGTAGAATTCTCATATTAATGTCCTGTCGAAATGAGTATTAGCCAAATTTTGGGTAGCAGAAACCAACACCTTATTTTCCATAAGGCGTGGTGTTCTGTTGTTGTTTTGTTTTTATTGGTCTTGCTGGTTTAACTTATAGCGAGGCGTCGCTTTGCCGAGCTATTTGTCGATGGGTATGGACTACTCCATTTCTTGAATATAAGCATTGTTTGCAAATGCCTTGGCTTTCTCGCTGATGTTATTCCAGTTCATTTCTGCAACCGATGTATTGGCTAATGCGCCGATAGCACCAAGCATTGCGTCGTCTTTCATGATATCGGCATTGTTTTGAGCTTCATCTAATGCAGCAAGCAGTGATGTGAAGTCGGTATTCATTTTCTGCCAATTTAACTTCAGCTTATTAATATGTGGGATAGCATCTTCAATTTGCTGAGATATAAGATCAATGCTTTCTGAAGAGCGATGGTAAGAGTTATATACCTTTTGTGTGTAAGACAATTGTTCTTCTAAATCTTTAACTTCATTTTGCAGTTCATTGCGCAGCTTACGTGCTTTCTCCGCTTTATCTCCGTAGACGCCCATGATTGGCACGGCGACTAAAGGGAACCACGCGTAGGTGACGGCAGTAGAGGCAACCGTGACATAGTGCGTGTAGTCTTTGTTGAGTTGTGCGATTCGGGCATTGATGTCGTTCACTTGCTGTTGAAGTACGCTGCCATCATCCGTTAGATACCCGTTATGGGTCCCTTCCAACACTTCAAGTTGTAGCTTTTGTGTGTCTAGTTGCGCAGAAAAGTCCAACAAGTTGTCACCCACATCGGACACCTCTTGCTGGTATCTCAATGAAAAGTTTTGCAGGCTTTTCAGATAAGCAATCGCCATTTTTCGGTTGCGTTCAACAGCCTCGATATCTTCTGGTAACGGTGAAAATGCTTTTGCCAACATCTCATTAAGGGCGTCGCTTAAAGGATTGAGCATGTAGTCTTTGATTTGTACATAGTTCGCTAGGCTCAATGAGAGGTTCACGATGCTTGGGTACAGGTCTTTTTTCCAGTAGAAAGCGGTGTCATGGATATTGGAATATTGCTGAACTAAAGCTTGGAAGTTAGAAAAAGGGATGTCGTTAGGAATGCTAAAAGCCGATTTCATGCTGGCTTCTGTGACGGGCAGTGCCAGTGCTCCCTCGACATACGCTTGAATCTGATACCACTCTTGCTGTTTGAGGATGAAATTGTCGGTTTCTAGATCGATAAAAACGCCATTTTCACCGGTGATCGTATCGTAGGTGATTTGAGGTATGTTCTGTTCGGCTGACGCCTGATTAACTTGAATTGGCGCTGCTTGAGAAGTGAAAGCAAAAGAGGAAAGCAGTCCAATCGAGATCGAAGATAATACCAGCGTTCGTGTGATTTTTTTCATGTTTTATCCCTGTTAGATTTGTTATTAGCTTTTCTAGAGACAATAAAATCCCCTACCATGAAAATGGTATTTCTATATATTTATGCGGGTTTATTGAATTGTTTATATTCCCATTCTTGTATTTATTTTGTGGGTTTTAAATATGCTCTCCATTAATATGTTTTTTGTTTTTATAAGGTTTGGTCAATCTATAGCAAATTTATAATGAAAAGTTCTATTTGGATCACATATTTGAATCCGTATTGTTTGATTGTTGATCTATTGAATTTAGTGATATTTAAATCATTAGTTTCTATTCTTTATTCAGGCTATATCTAGAAAGGTGTCGGAGATTTTCATTCTATTCACCAATGATTTAAATGATAGAAATGTAATTATCATAATTGTTGTGATTATTACTAAATCTGTTGATTTAATTGATGTTTATATAATTAGAACGAGTGTTTTAAATTTGACCTGTGCCAAATAAATAATAGGTTTAATATTTAGCTCTAATTAAATTAGCCATATTTAAATTAGTAATTATTAAATTAGTGATATTAATTATAGAGTGGATTTTGGTTTAATATTTAGGGGAAGAACAACCAATAGGACGGCGTATTTAACAGTCAGAATTGAATTTTTATTAGTAGTAAGGAAGCTTGCCCATCATAGTGAGGTACACACTGTTTGATGGACAAGCATTGGCGTTAGTTATTATTCATTGCCAGTTTTCCTAGTTTCATTGCAGCGGTGTGGTGACGGTGCATTAGCTGCCCCATGTCTATGCCGATCACCGAACCATCGTTAACTCGCCATTTTCCGGCAACCATTACTTTGTCCGCTTGTTGAGCGCCGCAGAGTAGTAGTGCTGCAAGTGGATCGTGGCTGCCAGAGAAACGAATGTCATCAAGCTTGAACATCGCGATGTCGGCTTGTTTACCGACCTCTAGCGTACCAATGTCGGTTCTGCCCATTGCGGCTGCAGAGCCGGATGTCGCCCAGCGCAACGCATCAAAGTGTGAAACATTGGCAGAGCCATATTGCAGGCGCTGTAGATACATCGCCATGCGAACTTCAGCAATCATATTGGAGCCGTCGTTTGACGCTGAGCCATCAACACCTAGCCCGACTGTTACGCCAGCCGCCTCAAGGTCGTTGTTCTTACAAATACCGGAAGCCAACATCATGTTAGAAGTTGGGCAATGGCTGATACCAATGCCCGCTTTACCCAAGCGCTTGATCTCTTCTGGATTGAAGTGAATACCATGAGCAAGCCAAGTGCGTTCATTGAGCCAGCCGACATCCTCTAGGTAGTCGACAGGGCGTAGGCCAAACTTCTCAATACAGAAGTCTTCTTCGTCTAAGGTTTCGCACAGGTGGGTGTGCATCATTACGCTCTCACGCTCACTGATCTTGGCGGTCTCTTTCATCAGATCTGTGGTGACCGAGAATGGCGAACAAGGCGCGAGTGCGATTTGAATCATCGCCCCTTCATCACGCTGGTGGTAATCACGAATCAAGCGCTGGCTGTCATCAATGATGGTTTGTTCGGTTTGAATGGTGTGTCGTGGAGGTAGTCCACCTTCATCTTCCCCAAGGCTCATGGAACCGCGAGTGAATATCGCCCTTACGCCCAATTTCTCTGCCGCCTCGACTTGTAAATCAATGGCGTGTTCAAGCCCGTTTGGCAGCAAGTAATGATGGTCCGACGCTGTAGTACAGCCCGACATCATTAACTCGACAAGCGCCA
The DNA here is from genome assembly GCF_016406055.1 of Vibrio sp. IB15. Classification (NCBI taxonomy): domain Bacteria; kingdom Pseudomonadati; phylum Pseudomonadota; class Gammaproteobacteria; order Vibrionales; family Vibrionaceae; genus Vibrio; species Vibrio sp. IB15. Next base: position 91,729 of record NZ_JAEFCE010000014.1, on the reverse strand, counting down.
GCTCAGTAGCAAGGCTCATCATCTCAGAATCGAGGTTCGCCCAAATCGGGTAGAGGCTTTGTAGCCAATGGAAGAGTTCTTTATTGAGTGCGCCGGGGTAGGCTCGCGTTAGGGTTTGATAGAAGTGGTGGTGCGCATTGATAAGCCCTGGTGTTACAACATGACGAGAGGCGTCGACGCTGTAATCTACGGGGGAGGTCGGCTCTTTGTGTTTGCCAACCAGTTCAATGATTTTATTACCTTTAATGACAATGCCGCCTTCTGCATCAGCAAGTGAGCCAGTGTAGATTGCGAGAGGATTCTTAATCCAGATGGTTTCCATTCATAGTAGTCCTTAGCCATCTCAGCCTTTTCAGGGAAGAGGGTCTTTATTTGGTATTTGTTGTTAAAAGATAAATTCGAATCAAGGGCGATGAAACATTCAGTGTTCTCATTACGCCCGTGATTCTACGGAAATCGGTTTTACGCTAGTTCAAGAATCAGTTAGTTCGTTTTTGGCTCAGGGTTATCTGATGCCGTTTGAACGTCAGTTTCTGTTGTTGCTTGTTGAATCTCTAGCTGCTCGTTTGAGTGTAGTTCTTCTTCAGCTTGTTCTTTCATTTCTAGCTCAACTTGCGCTTGGCTTTCGGCTAACGCTTCTTGTTCTTCTGCGCGTGAAGATTTAGGCAATACAAGGTTAAGAACAACCGTCATGATGGTGCCAGTCGTAATGCCAGAGTACAGGAAGTTCGCTAAATCGTGTGGCAAGTGTTGCAGCAATCTTGGTTCGAAGGTAACGGCCAAACCAGATGCCAAACCTACACAGATTACCAAGGCATTTCGCTTGGTGTCTGCGGCTTTGATCAACATGCGGATACCCGCGTAAGCAATCATTCCGAACATCACAAAGCCCACACCACCCAAAACGGGTTTAGGGATCGTGACGGCAATAGCGGCTAATTTTGGGAATAAACCGCCTAAAATTAGTAAACCACCGGTGCGGCAACCACGTAGCGACTTGCTACCCCTGCGATACCGACAATACCAACGTTTTGGCTGAATGAAGCGAGTGGCATTGCAGTGAGAATCGACGATAAGGTACTGCCGATACCATCACCCAGTAGCCCACGTTTTAGGTCTTTACCGCTGACTTGTGTTTGACAGTTGTTGCCAAGCGCCATGAAGTCACCTGTTGCTTCAGCGATAACCACGATGTACACCAAACTCATACTGATGATGGCACTGATTGAAAAGGTAAAGCCATATTTAAAAGGTTCAGGACCGCCAATCCAAGCCGCAGAGCCGATTTGCTCAAGGTCGACCATGCCGAGTGATAAAGCCACAATGTAGCCGCCTGCTAAACCGATCACGATAGCGGAAGCCGCAACCGCGCCTTTACAGTAAACCGATACACCAACCACAATACCCAGTGAGACAAGTGCTAGGAACAATTTAGGTAGTGTGGCGAATTGTTCGGTGTTGGCAGGAGAGTCTCCGACCCAGTTCATGGCAACCGGTAAAATGGTTAAGCCGATTAAGGTAACCACCACACCACTTACCACGGTTGGGAACAGCTTGCGAACCTTGTCCATGTAGAAACTGGCACCGATTACCACGAACGAGCCGATTAGCGCTGAGCCTATAATGGCGGCTACGCCACCTTCGTTACCGATTGAAATGGCCACCCCTAAAAAGGCGAAGCTTGAACCCATTACAACGGGCAATCGAATACCGACAGGTCCGAAACCAAGACATTGAGCGACGGTCACAATACCGGATGCCAATAGTGCAGCATTGATCAGTGAAACGATCTCTGTGTTAGGTAGGCCAATAGAAGCGCCGACAATAAGGGGAACAGCGACGATGCCACCAATCGAGGCGAGCATGTGCTGTAATGCGAGTAGAAGGGTTAGCCCGTGAGGCGGTCTTTCATTAAGGGTGTACAGAAGTTTCATTTGATATTCCTCTGCCTGCGTTGCCGTTTACAGGCGATTGGCGGTCAAATAATGACTTCTACAAACTGCGTAGGGTCATAAAAAAGGTGCACTGAATCGGTAGGGGGTATGCTCTCGTCATCGATGTCATTAGCTTTCTTAAAAATGTTGTCGTTGCTTGGCTAGCGAGCGAGCCAAGCAACGTTTCTGAACGTTCCATGCCGAACCATTCAGGAGAGATAGGATTAACCGATGAACACTAGCTTGGCGATGAAGATAGCCGCTAGGAAGTACATCGAAATCGAGACGTCTTTTGTTTTACCTGTCGCCAGTTTCAGCACTGTGTAGGTAATGAAACCGAGTGCGATACCATTCGCGATAGAGAAGGTCAGAGGCATCATTAACGCTGTAATGGCTGCGGGAGCACCGTTGGTGAAGTCTTTCCAGTCAACGTGCTGCATGCTGCTCATCATCACGAACGCCACATAAATCAGAGCGCCAGAGGTTGCGTAAGCGGGGATCATGCCTGCAAGCGGTGATAGAAAAATCGCCGCTAAGAACAAAGCGCCAACTACGATTGCTGAAAGACCTGTACGAGCACCTGCAGCAACACCAGCTGCACTTTCTACATAACTGGTTACTGGCGGACAACCCACACACGCACCTGCCACGCTTGAGATACTGTCGGCTTTAAGCGCTTTACTCAGACCTTCGATCTTACCCGTCTCAGGGGTCGTCAGATTTGCACGCTCAGCCACGCCCATCAAAGTACCCGCGGTATCGAACATGTTTACAAAAAGGAAAGCCAAGATAACGCTGATCATCGACACATCAAGTGCACCCATAATGTCCATTTTTAGGAACGTAGGCGCTAAGCTTGGTGGAGCTGCGAAAAAGCCGTTGTAATGCACTAAGCCAAGCATCATACCGACCAGAGTGACACTCAAAATGCCGATTAGCACCGCACCAAAGACTTTACGCTCACTGAGTACCGCGATGATAAGGAACGCGATAGCAGCCAGTAGCGCTTCTGGTTTAGTGAAGTCACCTAGTGATACCAAAGTTGCTGGGTTTTCGACGACGATACCTGCTGTTTTTAAGCCAATCAGACCTAAGAACAAGCCAACACCTGCCGTCATGGAATAGCGCAGACTCACCGGGATACTTTCAATTATCCATTGGCGGACTTTGTAGAAGCTCATCCCGACGAACAAGATACCTGAGATAAACACCGCACCCAGTGCCACTTCCCAGCTGTAGCCCATTTCGCTTACTACTGTGAACGAGAAGAAGGCATTCAAGCCCATGCCCGGCGCAAGTCCGACAGGCCAGTTCGCAAATAGCCCCATTAACAAACAGCCGATCGCAGCACCAATACAGGTTGCGACGAATACCGCACCTGAATCCATGCCTGAAGCGGCCATGATTTGTGGGTTAACGAAGATGATGTAAGCCATGGTTGCGAAGGTGGTGACACCGCCGACTAACTCATTTTTTACGCTACTTCCGTGGGCCTTAATTTTAAAAAACTTCTCTAAAATTCCGTTGTTCGCATCTTGGTTGAGTATTTCTGTTTTACTCTCACTCATGTCAGCAAGTCCTTTTATGTTGTGATCCATTTATTGAATACAGCGAGATTTCAATATTAAGTTTTAAGGTTTTTTCCTAGCCGCTATTTCTTTAGTTATTTGTTCTTTAGCCATCAAGTTCCTAACTAATAACGTTGTTAGTATTTTTATATGAGCGTGTTTACTGAGCGCGCATCATTTTAGATGCACGCACGAATCTGTTTATTATTCGATGGTTGAGCCTAGTTCGAAGTTCTAGGGCACGGGATTAACTGCCCCGATAGGTTGAGAAACTGTAAGGCGAGACGAGAAGAGGGACATGATAATGCGCGTCTGGATCATCTAGACCAAAGCGAATAACAACATCATCAAGGAAGGGTACACCATCCAGCTCCACGCCTTTGCTTCTATAGTAATCGGCGACGTAAAACACCAATTGGTATTTCCCCGGTCGGAAATCATTTCCTGCCAGAATCGGCGCATCGGTTCGGCCATCGGAGTTGGTGAGTACTGTCGCCAGCTTTTCTGTTGAGTCTTCGTTGACCTTATAAAGCTCTACCTTGATCTCTGCACCCGGTAAGCCGTGAGTCGTGTCTAATACGTGTGTTGTTAGTCTTCCCATAGTCCTTTAATAGCGCTTTTGGCGCTCCTCTGTTCCGTGGTTTATCTGTGTAATTCGACCCTGTAAAAAATGCAACTGGTCACTTTGTTATCACTAACTATGTACGAACTGTATACAATTAGTAAAGCGAATTGTTGGAAAAATGTTAACTATCCAGTCGTTTTTTCTGAGTTTTAAGGTGTGAGTTATTGGTTTTTGGTCAATGGTTGTATTGTTAAGATCTTGTTTTTAAAAGATGTTGTTATAAAAAATTAACTTGAATAACAAAATCTTTACATTGAGATAAATGATTGTATACAATAAATGTACAGGGGTAAGGTTGCTCTGTTTATCGAGAATCCATTTGCTTGAATCATTTGGCGACTCACTTAAAGAGCGGCTAAGCCAACCACTTATGTTAGGAGTACTTGGATGAATAAGGATTATTCAAGAAATTTGATCGGTTACGGAGCTAACCCTCCAAACCCTCAATGGCCAGGTAATGCGCGCGTCGCGGTTTCTTTTGTATTGAATTATGAAGAGGGCGGTGAGCGTTGTTTGTTACATGGAGACGACGAGTCTGAAGCCTTTCTCTCAGAGATCCCGTCAGCACAGCCGATCAAAGGCGAGCGTCACATCAGCATGGAATCCATCTATGAATATGGTAGCCGAGCGGGTGTGTGGCGTGTTCTTCGCTTGTTCGATAAATATGAAATTCCACTGACTGTATTTGCGGTCGCTATGGCTATTGAGCGTCACCCAGACGTAGCTGAAGCCATGGTAGAAGCAGGTCACGAAATCTGTAGCCACGGTTATCGTTGGATAGACTATCAATATATTGATGAGTCAGAAGAGCGTGACCATATGACCAAAGCGATTGAGATTATCCAACAGGTGACGGGTCAACGTCCGCAAGGTTGGTATACCGGTCGTACAGGGCCGAATACTCGTCGTTTAGTCGCAGAAGAAGGTGGCTTCCTTTATGACTCAGATGCCTATGACGATGACCTGCCTTATTGGCACACCGAAACCAGTCATCCACAGCTAGTGATCCCTTACACACTTGATGTGAACGATATGCGCTTTTCAACGGCGCAAGGCTTCAACTCTGGTGAGCAGTTCTTCCAGTATTTAAAAGACACTTTTGACACCCTTTATATGGAAGGCGAAACCGCACCGAAAATGATGTCGGTAGGACTGCATTGTCGTCTTATTGGTCGTCCCGGTCGTATTGCTGCATTGAGACGCTTCTTAGATTACGTAAAACAGCATGACAGCGTGTGGCTATGTCGTCGAATCGATATTGCCAACCACTGGCACAAACATCATCCATACAACGGACAACAAAATTAGAACGAACAGCAAGGAGGCTTAACGTGACTGAATTTCGATCTTGCCAACCAACAACCATGGACCGTGACACTTTTGTCGCGCACTTTGCTGATGTTTACGAGCACAGCCCATGGGTTGCTGAGGCGGTATATGACCAAGGTTTGAATGCCGAAGACGACCACATTGAGAATCTTCATCTAAAAATGGCGTCCATCTTGTTGAATGCCGACCAAGGCAAACAGTTGGCTTTGATCAACGCTCACCCAGACTTAGCTGGCAGAGCAGCAGTAAACGGCGAACTTACTGAGTCGTCGACCAAAGAACAAGCGGGGGCGGGCATTGACCAATGCAGCGCCGAAGAATTTGAAAAATTCACTTCTTACAACAACAGCTACAAAAGTCGCTTCAATTTCCCTTTTATCATGGCGGTGAAGGGAGCCAATCGTTACCAAATTCTTGAGTCGTTCGAGATGCGATTAGGAAATGATAGTGAAACTGAGTTTGCTACGGCGATTCAAGAGATCAACAAGATCGCGATGTTTCGTCTCTGGGATATGTAAGTTAACGGAGTTAACAGCTATCTCAGCCCAGTCTTAGTGCCTAAAGGTTTGATTTGTAAAAACATAAGCCACTAAGTTCTCATTTTATTATTACTTGATTAATTTCATAGGATTACACGGACATGACCCATAAATTTGAACAGTACATAAACCTTGCAGACGAAAAACTCGGCGCAGAAGCTATCTTTGCAACCGACGATTTTTTCGCCGATAAAAGCCGTCTACTCAGCCACGCAGCACCAGAGTGGAAAGACGACTTATACGACGATAACGGCAAGTGGATGGACGGCTGGGAAAGCAGACGTAAACGCGGCGAAGGTTACGACTACTGTGTCGTTCGCCTTGGTTTAGCTGGCACCATCGCTGGCGTTGATATTGATACCTCATTCTTCACAGGTAACTTCCCACCTTCGGCATCAATCGACGCATGCTATTCACCACAGGGTGAGCCAACCGAGTCAACAGAGTGGCAAGAAATTCTGCCTTCAATGGCACTACAGGGTGATCATCATCATCTTGAAGACATCGAAAGTGACCAAGTCTTTACGCACCTGCGTTTGAACATCTATCCAGACGGTGGTGTTGCACGCCTTCGTGTTTACGGCCGACCAAGCGTTGATTGGGACGCAATAGACTCACATCAACAGGTGGATCTAGCAGCCGTTGAGCATGGTGGCCGAGCGTTGGCATGTAGTGATGAACACTACGGTAATAAAGCCAATATTCTAGGCCCAGGCCGCGGTGAAAACATGGGTGATGGCTGGGAAACAGCGCGTCGTCGTACGCCGGGTAATGACTGGGTTATCGTGGCATTAGGCCATCCAGGTAATATCGAACGTATCATCGTTGATACGGCGCACTTTAAAGGTAACTATCCAGACAGCTGCTCAATTCAAGCGGCTTACGTGAAAGGTGGTACCGACGACCAAGTTGAAACACAAAGCCTATTCTGGCGTGAACTGTTGCCTGCACAAAAGCTGCAAGCGCACGAGATTCACGAATTCATTTCTGAGGTAAACGACCTTGGTGCGATTACCCACGTACGTGCAAACATATTCCCAGATGGTGGTATCAGCCGTTTGCGTCTATTTGGTACGAAAGCGAAATAGGTAAGGAAATCAGTATGAGTAATGGAATACGTCGTTTAACTATCGAACCGTTAACTAAGCAGGCTTTTGCAGAGTTTGGGGATGTTATCGAGTCCGATAATAGTGATTTTTTCATGATCAACAGTGGATCAACACGTCGCTACCACAAGCTAGCGATAACGGATGTACAAGACCAAGGCGGAGAAGCGATCATCAGCATCTTCCAAGCTACGCCGTTGAGCTACCCACTGACCATCAAAATGCTAGAGCGTCATCCACTTGGCTCTCAGGCATTCATTCCATTACTTGGTCAACCCTATTTAATTGTTGTTGCCCCAAAAGGCGGTAACCCATCGTTAGCCAATTGCCGAGCTTTCTTAAGCAACGGCCGTCAAGGAGTGAACTATCACAAAGGGGTGTGGCATCACCCGGTTCTTGCACTCACGGATCAAGACCAGTTCTTGATCGTCGATAGAGGCGGCGAAGGACACAACTGTGATGAAGTTTATTTTGAGAACGACCTAGTGGCATTGCATTTGGACGATCTGCCAACGGACGACAATAAGGAAGAGCAACGCTTAGCTAAAGCATTGTGATACAGGAGTTTATTATGGATCCGCATATTACAGAATGGTTGAATCTAGCAATACGCTGGGCTCACATGATTGTTGGTGTTGCGTGGATAGGCGCATCATTTTACTTTGTTTGGTTAGAGAACAACCTTAACCGAGTTAACCCTAAAACAGGCCTTTCAGGCGACTTGTGGGCGATTCACGGTGGTGGTATTTATCACCTAGAGAAGTACAAACTCGCGCCACCAGAAATGCCAGAGCACCTACACTGGTTCAAGTGGGAAGCTTACTTCACATGGATCACAGGTGTGTGTCTACTGGGTGTGGTTTACTACCTCAACGCAGAAATTTACCTGATTGCACCTGGCTCTGGCCTTGATTCAACAACGGCAATCGCAATTGGTATTGGTTCTCTTGTCGCAGGTTGGTTTATCTATGACCTACTGTGTGATTCGCCGCTAGGCAAAACGCCGGTTCTACTTGGCCTAGTACTTTTTGTTGGGCTAGTTGGTGCAACTTACGGTCTTACGCAAGTGTTCAGTGGTCGTGGTGCTTACATCCACGTGGGTGCCATTATCGGTACCATCATGGTGGGTAACGTATTCCGCGTCATCATGCCTGCGCAGCGCAATTTGGTGAAAGCGATTGAAGAGAAACGCGAACCTGATCCAGCACTGCCTGCGAAAGGTCTACTGCGCTCTCGTCACAATAACTACATGACGCTACCAGTGCTGTTCATCATGATCAGTAACCACTTCCCAAGCACTTATGGTTCGGAATACAACTGGTTGATTCTTGCTGGCCTAGCAATCTTCAGTATCTTGGTTCGTCACTACTTTAACACACGCCATGGCAGTCAGAAGTTCGCATGGACAGTGCCAGTAGCGGCATTGGGTATGATTACTCTCGCGTTTGTTACCTCACCTTACGCGAAAAAACAGATGACTCCGGTTGTGCAAGCACCAGTGGTACAAGAAGCTCCTGTGAGCAAGATGGAATCGGCGACTGAAGAGATCGCTTCAAGCAATACGGCTTCAACGGCGGCTGACTCTCAAGCTGTGTCTGCCGACCATGCCAAGCCAACGGCGAGTGCAGGTGTCAGCTTTGAAACCATTAACAAGGTCATTCAAGAGCGCTGTTCAGTGTGTCACTCTGCAACGCCTAGCCACGCCGCTTTTGCTGCTGCGCCAGCGGGTGTAATGCTTGATACGCCAGAAGAGATCAAAGCTAATGTACCTAGGATTGTTGCTCAAACCGTAACAACTCAGGTGATGCCTCTTGGTAACATGACTCAAATGACCGACGAAGAGCGAGCACTCATCGGCACTTGGGTAGAACAAGGCGCCACGATTCAATAACCGTATTTTTCAAAAACAGTACTCAGCATCCTTTACCTAAGAGCATGAGTCTTAGGTGAGGCTTGGGGAGAGTTTGGTCTTACGGGCACGCGCCAAACTCATCCCACCCTGTTTCCCCGGTTCCTATAACCGGGGCTTTTTGTTTTTGGATATCTGACTGGCGCTTCGAGAAACTATAGTTGTTGCGAAGGGGATTTGATCTTACACCTTGGATTTACGTCCGTTTACCGTCCCCGCCTTCTTACGTCTTGCTGCGAGTTTCTTCCTTAATTCAAGTCCAGGTCGCTCAATTAAGAAGTATGAAATGAGCGCACATATAAATACGAGAACAATATTAATAGGCCAGGTGGCATACCATTCACGAGACCAAGAATTTAAGAAAGGTTCTTGCCACAGATACAGCGAGTAACTTAATACACCTAGCCACACAGCAAGTTTACTATTTAGGATAGTGAAGCTCAGGCCGTGATTAAACTGGCTATAGCGAAGAATCATAAGTGCAGCACAAACGTTGATTAATGTCTGGCCAAGTACGTAGAACCAAGCTGGGCTCAATTTATAGAGTGCGCTGGGAACTAAAATCATCGCCACAGGCACGACTATAAACAATCTAGAACCAAAATAATTAGGGAGTGTGAACCCTGCCTCTTTCATGTAGGCAATAATACAGCCCATGGCTAGTGCATCTGCAATTGCCTGAAATTCTCGGGTCATCGCAGAGGGGGAACTGCCGGCTTCAAACCACATCCAGTAGCGGATACAGGGGATAAATAAAACGGCTAATATGAGCAATGACTTTGCATGTCGTCTTCCCAATGTAGTGAGTAAAAGTGGCCACAAAAGGTAGAATTGCTCTTCGACCGCAAGTGACCAAGTGTGGTTGAGCCACCATTCGCGTTCGTGGTGATAATTCATCGTGTAGGTAACAGCATGGAATAGGTCACCCGGTAGTAAAGAGATGATGCCTGCGTATTCTGCAATAGCGATACAAAGAATGTAGAAGTAGAAAGCAGGGAATAAACGAAACATACGCCGGATGAAGAATTGAGGCAGGTTTATCTTATTGGTTAGCTTAAGTTCACTGAGCAATAGCGTGGTGATTAGGAACCCAGAAATCACAAAAAATACTTTTACGCCGAAGTTTCCCAAGCTATTGAGTGGCATAAAAATTTGAGGAAAGTTAACCGTACCGCACAAGTGCCCTAAACAGACTAGCGATATAGATGCTGCACGCAAACCATCTAGAGATGGAATTCTATTCTCCATGTGACTTTTCCCCTTTTGGCTCGTTGTCTTTCTCAGAGCGTTTCGGTCATCACAGTATGGTTTGCAAAGGGAGTGCCATTTATTATTGAGCTTATCTTGTTGTTATATTGAACTTATATTTTAAATCAATTTCTTACTTTCAAATTGCGAGTCAATTTAAGTGGGTACAATACTTTAGGCTTCATATCCGATTGAACTTTTTACCGCTCTCTCCCAATTGAAGGTCGAATTAAGCCTTCTTTCAATCGCTATTTCGTAGATAGTTCCGTATAAGCGACTTGATCTGAACCTATACCCATGGCATTTTCTATTCAAAATTGACGTTCGTTGGGAAAGAAAATGGAAGATATAGTACTCACACTCTTTAGGTTCGTTGGTGCGTTCTTTCGCATGCTTTTCCAGTTCTTCATTATGGATATCATTTGCTTTAGCGTGGGGTGGGTTGTATCTAAGGTGTTCACTTTAGGACGTTTTCCTTCGTTTTCACCTGACGAAAAAGAGCGGGAGCGAGTATCTAGTATTGGGATTATTAGTATCGTTCTGTCGCTTGTAGCAATAGGCGTATTTAATAGCCTGTAGTGCACTAGTGCTAATTTGAATAGTGAGGACGCATGCAATTTTACCCAGCAGAACAATATCAAGCGGCTTGCCATGAGATGTTTGAACGATATGAACGTGATATCAAGAAGCTACTCCTTAACGCGAGAGTTGAGCACGTCGGCGCATCGTCTATTCCGTTGGCCGTATCTAAGGGCGATTTAGATATCTTCGTTGGCGTTGAGTCCAACGAGCTTGAGGGTGCTGTAGAACGACTTACAACACTCGGCTTTAAAGAGAAACTCGATACGCTAAGAACGCCCGAATTGTGCATGCTGGAATCCATATCCTCTGAAGATGTGGCGTTGCAAGTGGTCGCCAATGGTTCTGAGTTTGAGTGCTTTTTGGCGTTTCGTGACAAGCTGCGTATGAACCGGACTTTAGTCCAACAATACAATGCCCTAAAAATGCACTGTGAAGGTTGGCCACAAGATCAATATCGTGAAAAGAAGTCAGCTTTTATCGAGTATGTGTTGGGGCTAGAGTAGACGCGATAGTCTTCATTTTTGGTATCACTATTTAGTGAAAAATGCATTTATACAGCGTGTTAAGTCTCCACCTCTTACTTCCAAGTTTCACCTTGGTAAGCGTCCTTCCAATTTATCATTACATCTCTATCTTTATTTTATGCAATGAAACTCACATAAACTGCATTGAATACCTATTGTGACATTTGTGCATGATATGTTTCATTTGATTTTATAAAGCGGCTTTATTTATTGAAAACAAAGTGTTCTTCATACCTTTTTCTACGTTTTTTGTCAATAAATGAAGCTTTAGTTATCTGAAATCGTACTCTCTACATCAATAATCAACATTACCTTAGGAAAGGGCATGTCTGAAGTCATAGAAAATACACCCACAGTAGTTATCGCATCTCGATGGTCTCGCTTTTGGGCGCTTTTTATTGATGGCCTCATTTACGCGGCTGCTATGAGGCCAGTTGTTTTGTATACCGACTTGTTCGATCGAGCTGCTTCTAACGGAACTATAGATCTACACGAACAAATCATGGTGTTTGTTTATGGCTGGGTGATGTTTCTCTTGTGTCACGGCTACTTACTGCAAAATAAGGGACAAACGATCGGTAAAAATGTAATGGAAATTGCAATTGTTGATATGGATGGCAAACAACTAGGTTTATTCAACATAGTGATCAAACGAATCTTACCGATGAGTATCTTTGTCTATATTCCTGTTGTTGGTCAGTATATATCGACTCTTGATTACCTGTTTGCTTTACGTAAAGACAGACGTTGCTTGCATGACTTAATGGCAGGCACTCAGGTGGTGAGTGTTGCTGTACACAGAAACCTCGACTTCAGCACCATCGAATAGAATACAGTCGCCAAAAAACTGATATTACTTTAAGGATATTATGATTAATCAGCTATTCTCTGCCACAGCAATGTACAGGAACTTACCAAACAATATTTATTATTTAGCTGTGGCTAGAATGATTTTAGGGATGGGTAACTTCATTCTGCCATTCCTTGTCTTACTTTTTACTGACAAGTTGGGATACTCAGCAACGGTAGCTGGCACCTTAGCAATGGCGGGAACGGGCGGATACCTCTTCGGGAGCTTTTTAGGTGGAAGGCTATCGGATAGGTTGGGACATAAACGAATCATGGTTTTTGGTGAGTTTACGTCTGCAGTCTTGTTGGTTGTTTGTGGTCTTTTCGCTGATGATCCTGTCATCGTACCTACGCTGTTGTTGTCGGCTTATTTCTTTGGTGGTTTAGCTCTGCCCGCGAGCAATGCTTTAGTTGCTGATCTTTCCACACCTAAAAATCGTGATGCAGTTATTTCGCTCAGTTATTTAGCGTACAATTTTGGTTCAGCTCTCGGTCCTATCATGGCTGGTTACCTGTTTTGGAATCATACCGAGTGGATATTCTTTGGTAACGGATTGGCTGCTCTTTGCTGTGTTGTTATTGTTGCTACGTTTGTGAAAGTGCAACCTGGATTAGAATCGGACAACGATAGCGAGCTTGAACAGCCGGTCTCAGGCTCTGTTTGGTCCGTTCTACGATCAAGGCCAAGGCTTTTACTATTCACTTTTCTATGCGGATTACTGTGGTACTCATTGAATCAAATGACAATGGCTAGCCCACTGTACTTGAGCCACGTGTTCGGCGAGCAAGGCCCTGTCATTTTTGGGCAACTAATGACTTACGCTTGTGTTTTAGTCGTGCTGATCACACCCATTTTAATGAGGTTAACCTCAACGAAAATTGAGACGGTTAGCCTTGCTTATGCTGGTTTGATGTTTGCATTTGGTTATATGCTGGTGATGTTGTATCCAACCATTCCTGTTCACTTCTTTGCTTGGTTATTTCTTTCTGCAGGCGAGGTCCTCCTTTTAACAAAAGAAGGGGTATATCTAGCAAACAACTCACCGTCGAGCCATCGTGGACGTATTCAAGGAGTGTTGATTACATTAAGAATGCTTTTTGTTATGCCTAGTTTTGTTGTCATTGGCTATTTTATTGATGATTATGGTTACACCTTTACTTGGCTAAGTGTGGTTTTAATTTCCCTTGCTAGTGTGGTTGGTTTCTACTTTATGTCGGCTAAAGCGCAACGTTCTCCTACATTAGCTATTGACTAGTTTTTTATCAGTTAGCAAACACTATCTATTAATTTTCGGAGGTTAATTATGATTAACATAAGGAAAGCAGCTAGATCTGATGCCAAGGATATTTTTGATATTCGCAGCCGTGCCATTCTTGACCAGTGCCCCGCTTATTACTCGGAAGAACAGCTTTCATTATGGACGCAGTGCGAGATGTCTGAGACATTTATTGCTGACGTGGAAGCAACATTTTACGTTTCTGAAGTGGATGATCGAGTGATTGGTAGCGGTAAGATCAACATTCAAACAGGTATGGTCGATGCCATTTTCGTAGACCCAGGCTTTTTCGGTAAAGGTGCAGCTAAAATGATGCTGCAATTCTTAGAGGGGTTAGCGAATCAACACAACTTGCCTCTAATAAAACTAGAATCAACCCTGAATGCATTAGCGTTTTATCGTTCGTGTGGTTTTATTGGTGAAGAGCTTTCCACTTATCATTCTCCTAGAGGTATCAGCCTCGATTGTGTCCCGATGGAAAAGCATTTAATTAAAAGCTAAAGCTTGATTCCTCAGATATGCTGCTAATGCCTGATATGTTCAAATAAACAGCACCAACTCTCATTTTTGGTGCTGTTTTTACTTTCCCCTTACACTCTTTTCTCATATCGCTTTTAGTATCAAACCACTCCTTGTTTAACGGCAAGTAACTAATTATGAGGAACTTCTTCGATAGCGAACTCATGCTCTCTAGCTCTTTGAATTTCGTTTTGCTATCACTGGGGCTAACGCTCCTTTTACACCTTCCTATTTGGTGTGGGTTCAACTTGAGCCGACGAAAATGGAAACGGATGGACTATTTGTGGCCGCTATTGGCGGGTATTGGGATGCTCGGTGCTGTGTCTGAAATTCGTGCCAAAGTCGCAGGTGATTGGGTCGAGACAGAACAAACCAGAGCGGTGGCTATTTTGGAGTCGGTACAGCAGTTTTCTTTGGATAAGTTAAGAAGCGATGTCTGCAATGGGCAACCATCATTAGACAATCATGGGCAGCACCATGAAGCGTGTTTGTGGTATTTGAACACCGCGATGACGTTTAAAGATGTGGATTTCACTCTGTTGCCAAATGCGTCTGATTTTACGGTTCCTGCGCCTAGCGTATCGTTAGTAGAAAGTGATGCCGTGTGGGTGAGTGGGATGCTGAATCAGTATGAAAAACAGAAAAACCAATACATAAAAACCAGAGAGGCACAGGTCAAGCAACCGTTAGAGAGCCTCTTCTGGTATGTGAGTCCTTACTTAGTGTGTTTCGCGATTGCTCTGCGCCTAACTAAGGTGACGGCGGAGCTTAAACTAGACAAGCTTGGGTAAACTACCGTTTAGATTCAGTGGGTATGACTTTCTTTGACGAGGAAGCCTCTCGTTTTCTTTTCCGTGTTAGTCATTTTATTATTTGATAAATAACCATACGTAACTCAGTTTAAATTATTATGTGGCTAATATTACCGTCCCCTAATTTATAGACTTTTGTGTTCATTGGTTTTTTTCTTACTGAACTTGTTAAATGTTATATTTCTAGTTCTAAAGTATGATAGTTATATTATTATAAACCCTAAAAAAGTATGCGCCCCAACTTGATTCTAATATATTATTTTATCATGTGTTGTTTTGTTTGTTTTTTATACATAATATTCTGCCAGCTAAAATACTTATTAAATATTAGGGTCAGTATATGCTGGAGAAAATTAAACTTACATTTCTATTATTAAACTTGCTGTTTTCTAACTCGGTGCTAAGTTCAACGCTATTTATCAAGAATAGCTTGGACATGTCTGGAGAAAGTGGCAGCGAAGAGATGAAAGCCTTTTATTCAATTAATAAAGGTGCTTGGATTGATATTGAACAGCTTGATATGAATGACCCGAGCTCCCTGTCTAATCTCATTGGTTACACTGATGGTGATAGGTTAAGAATCAAAGTTATCACACCAACTAAGCGATTTGTTAGTCAAGGTATGTCGATACCTTACTTCCGTAACTCTCAACCTCATATGTTTGAAATTAAAGGCACGACATTGCCGGAAGAAGTGCATATTCAAGTAGATGGTGTATTAGGGCGAGGAACGATCAAGCGTGCCTTTACTACCGATTCTGGCTGGCAATATCGTGTCACGACCTGTGGCGGTGCAGGTATTGTGATTGCCTGTGCTGTTGGTGATTATGGTGAGTTAGTGATGCGCTTCGCTGGTATTACAACAATTCCTGTTTTTTCTGGTTCATCTTATATTGATGAGCGATTCTTCGATAAGCTTGAGAAGGGGAAACAGATCGAATTACTCGATAATAAGGGGCATTACTTCAGCGGCTTGTTTTACCATGAGGTGAAAATTTGGGACCGAGAAGCTGGAGAGATTTTTGACCTTAAAGCTGGCGGGTTAGGGCTAGGAATGGGTGAAGCAGTCTCAATTAAATTCACGCGTTGGTAATTATAAGTAATGGAAAGAATAATGAAAAAAGTAATTTTATCGCTTAGTGTGTTGTTATTTTCTGGAGTGTTAGGAACAGTCGTTCAAGCGCAAGAAATAGAAACATCTCGTGAGTTATCGTCCATGCATCAGGCTGTTATGGGGCCTTGGAATCTTATTCGTGTTAATGGTGAGCAACCGACGCACCAAGCATCAATACAAATAGCACGAGATAATATTTATGGTCGTACGGGCTGTAACCACTTCGTTACCCAAGTGACGACATTTGAACAAGGCTATTTGGCGTTCACACCAATTGCCAGCACAAGAATGGGCTGTAGTGGAACTCAAGCGATTCAAGAGAATCTGATTTTTGATACGTTCGAAGAGAGCGTTACTGTGGCTTACGACGATGCGGGTGAACAGTTGACGATCATCGGACATGACAATACGTTGGTCTTCGAACCATCAAGCTAGTTTGGATTGTGTCTAATTTGGCGGAGAACCCACAGTGTGGTTTGGAATTGATTGGATGTTAAAAAGAGCCTCGATGAGGCTCTTTTTGTTATAGGTTATGAGTTGTCGGTCAAACCAAAGCTCGCATTGGCACTTCGTGGTTTACGCCGTTTTAGTTAGTGGTAATTCACAACCAACGAAGCATTCATATCGTACCTCATGGTCACATCGGTATCGCCATCGACAAGATACACATTGTCTGTGGTCAGTTTTGATGAAATCACACCTTCGACCCAAACTGGATACTGAACGGTTTCTACTTTGTAGCCTTCAGGGTAAGAGACTCTGACAATTTGGTTCGCTGGTGGTGGTGGCATGTGTATACACGCTCCAGCAGTAGGAACTAACAAGAATTCGGTAGCAACGAGGGGCGCTGAGAAAGCAATTGGAACCAGGAATCCAGGTATACGCACCTTCTTACCGTCAAAGTCTTGAGTCACTGTTTCTGATGCTCGCTGTTGATTCGCGATGTACTCAGAACGCAGTTTCAGTAATTCATCGGCGTCTAGCCCTTCCGATTTCAATGTTTCTTTGAGGGTGGCTAACTCATCATTACTCTTTGGATCGTTGTACTGGCTTAAGGTGAATATTTTTTGAAGTGTCAGTTTTTGTTGATAGCTGATCTCAGGCAACACGATTTGGTTCTGTGCATGTACTGGTCTCAGGTCTTTCCAATCGAGTTCTGTTGGTTCACTTGCTAGGCTACAAAACGAAACTATGGATACAAATAGGGTGATAAATCTATTCAATGTTTGGCTCGCTATTGGTTGGTGTTAGGTCGTTTCAAGTGATTCATCGGCCTGTAAAAGCCGATGAACCATGCTCTATCTATGAGCTATGACTTTGAAGCTTGATGTCTAAAGTGTGTTTTTGTAGACAACGCCATCTTTCATAATGAGCTTAATGCTTTCTGGTGAGTCTGGTCGCTTATCGGCACCAAACCATTGGTCACCGGTACCTACCACAGAAAAGTCTTCGAATGGGTTACCATCAAGCAGCAGAATATCTGCGTATGCGCCTTTCTCAATCACACCCAGTTTCGCATCTGGATATGGGTTCATGAAGTCACCTGATAGTGTGGCAATTTCACCACCGACAGACGTAAGAGTTTTCAATGATTCGTAAGGACCAAAGAAGTCATTGTTTAGCTTTTTCTCGTAAGCGATTTGAATGTTACAAGCATCAACAGAGCCTACACAGTCAGTCTGGAAACCACGAGGAGCTGGACACTTCTTCATATTCGGGATGTAGTCTTTAAACGCGGCAGAAGCCGATTTTGCTTTGGCTAAACTTGATGGGACGTTCTTAACAGCAGGAATCTCAAGAAGGTTAGGGTCGAACGCGGTAAGGTTAGTGGTGATGTACGCTCCTTTTTCTTCCATGAGTTCTGAAATCTCACAGTCGAACATAAAGCCGTGCTCGATCGATTTAACGCCTGCGTTTAGTGCCCAATGATCGCCTCTTTACGATAGGAGTGCGCCATTACGTAGCTGCCGTAAGTATCGGCTACCTCAACCGCTGCACCGACTTCTTCTGGTGAACCTGCCAGTAATTGCCACGGGTCAAAGGCAGATACCACACCACCGGATTGCATGTATTTCAACTGGGTTGCACCCATGCGGAAGTTGTTACGAGCGTACTTCTTCACTTCGGCAACGCTATTGACTTCTTGTGCCATATTCAAACGGCTAAAGTTGGTTTCTTCACCGACAGGAGCGGTGTAGTTGGCAAAGTCAGCGTGTCCGCCACGAGTACTCAAAAATGCACCGGATGGGTAGTAACGAGGCCCAATAATTTGCCCCGCATCTATGGCTCTTCTTAGGCCACCGTTGGCCCCGCCTGCGTCACGAACTGTGGTAAAACCTTGCATCAGGTACATCTCTGCCATACGCGTTCCGTGTATGGCGAAATCTTCCCACGTGGTATTCGATTCCATCGTTGGCAAGCTTGGCCCCATTAGCATCAAGTGCGCATGGTTTTCGATAAAGCCTGGGGTTAAGGTTTTGCCTGTACCTGTACCGTCTATCACTACGGCATCGTCGCGAACATCAATTGTTTTTGCTGAAATGGAGGTAATGATGTTGCCTTCGACCAATACAAAGTGGTCTTCGTACAACTTGTTTTCAGTGCCGTTGAAGACATCGACATTTTGAAATAACGTCTGTGGCAGTTGAGCCTCTTGTTCTGCATAGGCAAACGACGCTACCAATGCGAGTGAAGAGGCAAGCAAAGTCTTCTTCATTTTTATATCCTTATAATTAACGTAGAATTGAACTTACTGAAGTTAAGCCACTGTTAAATATAGGATGTGTATTGGGGTTTTGCTGTGATAAATATGTTGATTACGAGATGTGTCACCAAATGGCTACTTTGCTTTTAAGAACCTTTACTTACTGTCACTTAATTAAAGTTGTATCTAACACCAAGTTGTAGTTGAGGCCCATAAATCCCGTTATTCTTAGAAGATATCGAGAACGCGGCTTTATCCGTTGCATGGAATCTCGCGCCAAACGTAAAGATCGAATGCTCTCCATTTGCCCCCACCATGACATTTGCTTCTACTCGTTGAGTAATCCAGGCACGAAGCCCTGCGTTGAATTCAATAAAGGTTTTGCTTTTCCCCGGAGCGTAAGATCCTTTGTTGTAGTGAAGCAATAGTTGAGTATTGAGATCGATGGCTTGGTTGATAGGCCCGTAAACTTGAGGCCCGATATAGACGTCATAGTTGTCTTCATCGAGATCGGCATTTGAACTTACCCCACCCAGAAGCGCAAGGCTGTCATTGATATCTCTCCCCCCTTCCAAACTAATACCATTCGGCTTTGTTTGAATCCCAAGCTCTACAAAATCGGTAGTGAAATTTGCAGCAGACAATGCTTGGTGAGAGAAGGTACATAGCAGTAGAGGTATTAAATTTTTAATTTTCATATGACTTATAAAGACTAAGAGCAGTGGAGTGATGCGTAGATATATTGTTATCTCAGGAAGATGAAGTTCGATGGGAATAAAGTCAAAGTAAGAATATTTTTTCGTTGCACACTTTCGCTGCTTTGTTCAGGGAGTAAGGCCTTGAATGGAAAACTGAATGGTAGACTCGATTATTGTCATCCACTTTTAGAGAGGCGTGCTCCCACTTTTTTGCTTTGATAAGTAAGATAAATCCTGGATTTCAACTTGATATCGACAAGGCAAAAGATAGCAGTATCGGCAGCGTTACCACGCTTAAGAAGTTGCTGAACAACACCATAGAGGCGACCTTAGGTGGCTCTACGTTGAACCTTTCTGCAAACAGGTAATTCATCACTGCAGGTGGCAGCATGGTGAACAGCACCATCATCTGCAAGTGTAGAGTGGGTAGAGGAATGAAGAAGTAGATGATCGTAAAAGCGATCGCTCCAGTGAACAGAGATTGCGCTGTACATAACAAGCCGACTTTCAGACCACTCAGCCTCAAGTTGACCATTTGTGATCCCAGTGACAACAGCATGATGGGAACAGCAGCTTGCCCAAGCAGCGATGTGGCTTCGTAGATAGGATTCCACACAGGAATACCGGACAAATTTAGTGTCATTGCTAATAAAGCAGCCAAGAATATTGGCATCTTGAAGATCTGCTTGATCGGGTTACCTTCGCTTAATAATGCTAAGCCTACACTGATATGAACACATGCTGACACCACAAACAGTAATACCGCTGGGGCTAATGCACTTTCGCCAAAGGTATACGTGAATAGGGGAATCGCAAGGTTGCCGCTATTGCGAAACATGTGTGGGGGAGCCCAAGCTTTGAAGTTGAGCTTAAAGATCTTACAGATCGGAATCATCAGCAGTGCGGGCACTAACACCGCAACCAAAGAGGCTGAAATCAGCGGCAGTTGTTCGGTGTCGAGCGGCATGGTGGTCAGCGATGCAAACACCAAAGCAGGAATACAGACATCCATGTTAATGCGATTGATTGGCTTGAAATCGGGCTTAAGCCAACGACCAACTGCAAAGCCAGCACTGGCGAGTGCAAAAACGGGAAACAGAATGCTAACGACCTGTTCGAACATAGAATTCCTTTCTAAGCGTGTGTTGTTTTAAGCGGACAATAGTTTTAAACAGACAATATTTGGTCTACCACCGTCTAACGTACCAACATAACTTGGCTGCGTCATGGGTGTTGAGCACACCACGAGTAATAATTTGTATTTCTTTGAATTAGGGACAAAAAAAGACCAGTAGCATTAGCAACTGGTCTTTTAAGCTAGGCGAATCTGGACGGGTTCTTTAACAACAAAGGTTACCTAGCGTGTGTTCATTGTTAGCAAACTAGCTAACGAGTTTTTTGTAATCTTTGAAGTTGACGTCGTAGGCTTTTTCGCCGTAGATGTAAGTCTCGCTGACGGTTCTGTCGTCACCCAAGCTCATCAGTACAAAAAGTTTTTCTTCAAGCTTGGTCGCTTGTTCCATTCTAAAGCGCATCAGTTGGGTAGCGTGCAAGTCCAACACCACGAAATCCGCTTCTTTGCCTACTTCTAAGTTACCGATTTTATCTTCTAAATGCAGAGAACGTGCGCCACCTAAAGTTGCCAAAAATAAAATTTGGTATTGTCAGGTTTTGTTTATATCAACATGTGACTCATCAATTTTTTAGTCTTCTCTGGATCTGAGCATGTGATAGATAAAATCAAATGGTTTTCATCCTGTTCGACAATATTCAGACTTCTAATGTCAATATTATTCTCTGATAATTTCCTTGCTAATTTTGCCAACGCTCCAAGCTCATCATCGATTTTTACCATTATTATCTCAGTGTTGAAAATAATATTGAATCCCGCTTTAATCAATATTTCATACGTGTATTTGTTATTGTCTGAACTTATCTTTATTAATGCGGTGTTATTTATTTTGTCAGCATCTATGTTTTTTATTTTTATTTTATTTTTCGATAAAATTTCCGTTATGTCTGTGATCAATCCGATATAGTCTTCAGATATTAATATTATCTTTTCCATTTAAATATCCTCATAGGTCATTCATGTCTAGTTTTAATGCAGAAGTAAACGCATCAATATCTGAAAATTTCATATGTGGCATACAAATAATATGTGTCATACCATTTGCTGTTGCTAATTGATATCTTTGCTTTATTTCCTCTGGCACAGCTGGTAAAACAACAGTTATCGCATTTGGGTTTCGCCAAGCTTTTATACCTATATTTTGTAATTGAATTTCCGTGTATTTTGCAACTTCTAGGCTGTGTAGTACACGTTTAGCCAGGCCTTCTAACCCTAAACTGTTAATGGCATACCACAGTACCATCGGTGTAAAGCCATTACGTGAGCCTGTAATAGTAGTATCTAAACAGCCAATGTAAGCAATAGAGCGTGCAATACGATCAACATTTGATTTACGGGCTACAACAACCCCACAAGGAATTGGAGAACCAATAAATTTGTGTCCACTCAGTGAAACGCTGTCGGCACCGTCTTCAAAATCAAACGACGGTCTGGGTGTTAAAAAAGGATTTATAGCTCCGCATAATGCGGCATCACTGTGGATATAACTTTTTGAAATAGAAAACTCGTCTAGAATAGTACGAATTTTTTTTATGTCATCTTTGGCTTCTGTCATAGTGGTGCCACTATTCGCAAAAATAATAGCAGGCACATCCCTATTGACTTTTAGCGTTTCTCGCAAGTCATCATAGTCAATTACCCCCTTATCGTCACATCGGATCATTATATGACGCATATTGAGCAAGTGTAAATTTTTGGCGACAGAATAATGAGTTTCTTTGGAAAAATAACAAATACCATTAGGGTAGAGTTCACGAGCTAAATATAAAGCATATAGATTAGCTTCAGTACTGCCATTTGTGACATACCCCCACCAATCTTTTTCAGGTGCTCGTAATAGTTTTGCAAAAAATTCTATTACTTCACATTCAAACTCTCTACTATCAACTTGCCAAGTAGATTTAGCAAAAGGATCCCCAAGGTTATTTAAAGGAAAGTTGATTAATTCTTTTAGTTGTTGATAGTTAAAGTCTGTTGAAATTGGATAACCCATAAAGCTTGTTGCTTTTTTATGAATATCCTTTATGAAAATTTTTAATTTCTCTTGTTGATGAGCATTTAAAGACATAGTCTACCCTTTTAAATCGTCCTAGCCAGTATTAAATATAAATTACACTTTTCTGGTTTTCTCTCGGGGTATGGTTATCAGCCTTTCTAATTAAAATTTTATAGAGATTTGGAAAAGGCAATTCTTATAATAATATTTTTTCACACTTATAATTAATAGATATTTAAATTGCTAATTAAATGTCGATGATTAAGCTATGGTTTGGTTTTTTACCAAAGATTACAGTGTTGCTCTATTAATTAGTCCACTTTTAATTTATCTAAATATAACTACTGGCTGAAGGTGATAGATATAAATTTACCAGCAGTAATTACGGAGTTGTCATATT
This sequence comes from Vibrio sp. IB15, assembly GCF_016406055.1. NCBI lineage: Bacteria > Pseudomonadati > Pseudomonadota > Gammaproteobacteria > Vibrionales > Vibrionaceae > Vibrio > Vibrio sp. IB15. The sequence goes on along the minus strand of NZ_JAEFCE010000014.1, from coordinate 68,864 downwards.
TCTCACAATAAGCATGGGCTTTTATTTTTGCTTTTGAATAGTCATTTATTGTGGACAGTAAATTTATGTAATCTACTTTATTTGGGTGACTTGATTCAATTTTAAGTACTTCTATTTCATTACATCCTTGTAAGTTCCAGCTATCTTCTGATTTAATAAACCAGCTGCCGTCAACGCCAACAGTAATAGTTGATATCTTTTTTTCATCCGTGGTGATGATTTCATCTAGCGGGCCTGCGCATGCCGATGAAGCAAACAACATTAGGGAAATTCCAGTTTTTATTTCTTTGAGTTTCATAACTAGTTACCTTTTTGGGGCCCAATATAGTATAAAAAAAGATAATAAAAAGTTTTTTTTGTTTTTATTATCTTAAAATAGATCTCAATTACATATTTTATATTTTGGGGTGATTTAATTGTTTATAATTTTATTTGTCATTATTTGATGGGGGGGAGTAGGGATTTTTCGATGCTATATCTTTGTTCGTGACTTGATGAAGTTTTGATGTGCCACTAAAGGAAGTTCGCTTCAACTAGATATATCGTCTATTTTTTATAGGCCAATATCTAAAGGTATTTGTTAATCTTGAACTTTTTCGCTATTTTTCGATGGCACGAGAGCGTGCCATCGTTAAGTTAAGCCGCTGTGTGATTATTTCTCGCAACTTAACTCACAAGCTTTTTGTAATCTTTGAAATTCACGTCGTAGGCTTTCTCACCGTAGATGTAAGTCTCGCTGACGGTTCTGTCGTCACCTAAGCTCATTAGTACAAATAGTTTTTCTTCAAGCTTGGTCGCTTGTTCCATTCTAAAGCGCATCAGTTGTGTCGCGTGCAGATCCAACACGACGAAATCGGCTTCTTTGCCTACTTCTAAGTTACCGATTTTATCTTCTAAATGCAGAGAACGTGCGCCACCTAAAGTTGCCAAAAACAGCGATTTAGCAGGGTGAAGTTTCTCTTGTTGAAGCTGCATGATTTTGTACGCTTCGCTCATGGTTTGCAAAATCGAGAAGCTGGTACCAGCGCCAACGTCTGTTCCCATTCCAACACGAATACCGTGCTCTTCCATTTTTGGTAGCTTGAATAAGCCAGAGCCTAAAAACAGGTTGGAAGTAGGGCAGAAGGCGATTGCAGAATCAGTATCCGCTAGGCGTTTGCATTCGCAGTCTGATAGGTGAATACCGTGTGCAAATACTGAGCGCTTATGCAGCAAGCCATAGTGGTCATACACATCTAAATAGCTGTCGCGCTCGGGGAATAGTTCTAAAACCCAGTCGATCTCTTTCTTGTTTTCAGAAAGGTGGGTGTGCATGTATACGTCTGGGTACTCTTCGAGTAATTTCCCAACTGTCGCCAACTGTTCTGGCGTACTAGTTGGTGCAAAACGTGGCGTTACTGCGTAGTGCAAGCGACCTCGGTTATGCCATTTCTCGATGAGTTCTTTTGAATCTTCATAGCCAGATTCAGGAGTATCGGTGAGGTAATCGGGCGCATTGCGATCCATTAAAACCTTACCTGCGATCATACGTAGGTTACGTTTCTCCGCTTCTTCAAAGAACACGTTCACTGACTCTTTGTGCACGGTGCCGAACACGAGTGCTGTCGTGGTGCCGTTGCTCGCCAGTTCGTCTAGAAATAGCTTCGCCACTTTGTGCGCGTAGACTGGGTTTTTGAAACGTTTCTCTTCTGGGAAGGTGTAGTTCTCTAACCAATCAAGTAGCTGCTCACCGTAAGACGCGATCATCCCCGTTTGAGGGTAGTGGATGTGCGTATCAATAAAACCAGAGGTGATCAGTTTGTCTTTGTATTCTTTTACTTCGAGTGTTTTAGGTTGACGTGCTAATACGTCATCGGCATGGCCTAAATCGACGATGTGGCCATTCTCAACCACTAAAACACCGTCTTCAAAATAGTCGTAAGACTCATCGATACCGACGTCTTTTGGGTCGGCTACGCTGTGTAAAATACTGGCGCGATAAGCTTTGCGTTGCGTTGTCATGTTTACTTCCTTTTAATGACTTCAGTAACGTTATGGCTACCGAAGCTTTGCGACTTGTATTAGGCGATCTTCTCTTCCAAAGGTGGTTCGCCTACATCGCTTGGTTGACTGTGTTGCTCGGTCAAATCCTGATTTCGATATTGTTTGGTCGGGCGCTTTTGTTTAAGCGCTTGCCCTTGATAGTGTGCGATCAGTTCACCCGCAACCGATACCGCGATTTCAGCGGGATGTTTGCCATTCACAGCGCTGATGCCAATCGGGCAAATCATAGTTTCAATTTGCTCTTGGCTATAGCCACGCTGCTCTAGGCGGAAGTCAAACTTCTTACGCTTGGTCAGCGAGCCGATCATGCCGAAGTAACGGCTGTCTTCACGGTCGATAATGGCTTTCGTTAAATCGAAATCAAGCTGGTGGTTGTGGGTCATTACTAGGTAGTAGCTGTTCGGTGGCATGTGTTTCACTTCGCCAACCGGATCGTCTGTGACTAGCTTTTTGACACCGTGAGGAAGTGTGTCAGGGAACACTTCTTCACGTTCATCAATCCAGGTCACACGGAAGGGTAGGGTCGCGACAATGTGTAGCAGCGCTTTTGCCACATGGCCAGCGCCAAACAGCACGAGATGGTTCTGTTGAGTACCAATGGGTTCAAAGCTTAAGGTTGCCATACCGCCACAACATTGGCCTAAACGAGCACCTAGATTGAAGCGTTCTACTTTGAGTGATTTTTCACTGGCAATCAGCATTTCACGCGCCATTTTAGTGGCCACATGTTCAAGGTGACCACCACCAATCGTAGCGATGATTCGGTCACGAGTGACAAGCATCTTGGTACCCGCATCACGTGGCACTGAGCCTCTGTCTTCAAGCACTGTCACCATTACACATGGTTCGTAGTTCTCTTCCAGTTTTGCCAGTTCGTGAATCCAATTATCCTTAAACATATGCCCTCCTAAATCCCTTCTGTACTTCCTAAGCTGTTTAGTACGCCCTAAGCCATATCTGTCAGCTCTAAGCCGTTTCTGATTGAGCATCGACCGAAGCCGGGGCTGTTTCAGAGACTTCCTGAATCGCCATCAGAATACGCTCTGGCGTTGCTGGTGTGTTGAGCTTAGGAATTGCACCATCAACGGCTACATAGCTAATCGCATCTTTCAATGCACTCCATATCGACATCCCCAACATGAAAGGTGGCTCACCCACGGCTTTCGAGTTGAATACGGTGTCTTGTGGGTTGCTGCGGTTTTCCAAAAGGTGCGTTCTGAAATCAATTGGCATATCAGCAATCGCAGGGATTTTGTAGCTTGCTGGGCCATTGGTCATTAAGCGACCTTGTTGGTTCCATACCAACTCTTCTGTTGTCAACCAGCCGACACCTTGCACAAAGCCGCCTTCGACTTGGCCGATGTCAATCGCAGGGTTCAGTGAAGCGCCCACGTCATGCAAAATATCAACACGCAGAATCTTGTTCTCGCCAGTGAGAGTATCGATGATGACCTCTGAACAAGAAGCACCGTAGGCGTAGTAGTAGAACGGACGACCGCGCGCCTTCTCGTGATCGTAATAGATCTTCGGAGTGCGGTAGAAGCCAGTGCTCGATAGCGAAATTTGGTTAAACCAAGCCAGTTCAACAAATGAGTTGAAGCTCATGATCTCATCGCGGATCTGCACCATGCCGTTCTTAAACACCACCTCTTCTGGAGACACTTTGAAGTGTGCTGAAGCGAAGTCGATCAGGCGCTGCTTAATGGTTATTGCTGCGTTTTGCGCGGCCTTACCGTTGAGGTCGGCGCCCGATGAGGCTGCGGTTGGTGATGTGTTCGGAACTTTGTCTGTGTTTGTAGCGGTGATCTGTATACGTTCGACATCGACTTGGAACTCCTGTGCAACGATTTGTGCCACTTTGATGTTCAAGCCTTGCCCCATTTCCGTACCACCGTGATTCAAATGAATACTGCCATCGGTGTAGATATGGATAAGCGCACCTGCTTGGTTCAAGAAAGTCGCAGTAAACGAGATGCCGAATTTCACCGGTGTGATAGCAAGACCTTTCTTCAAGATAGGGCTCTGCTTGTTGAACTCAGCGATTTCTTTACGACGTGCGTGATAGTCACTGCTGTGCTCAAGTTGTTCGGTTATCTCAGGTAAAAAGTTGTCTTCAACGGTTTGGTAGTAATGGGTTACGTTACGGCCTTCTTCGCCGTAGTAGTTCGCTTTGCGTACTTCCAAAGGATCTTTTTTCAGGTAACGCGCAATCTCGTCCATGATGTGTTCGATGGTCATCATGCCTTGCGGGCCACCAAAGCCACGGTAAGCGGTGTTCGACGCTGTGTTGGTTTTGCATCGATGACCAACCACAGTTGCATCGCCTAGGTAGTAAGCGTTGTCTGAGTGGAACATTGCACGGTCGACGATAGAGCTTGATAAGTCTGGCGAGTAACCACAGTTACCTGCAACGGTAATGTCAGCACCTTGAATCACACCATTGTCGTCAAAACCGACGGTGTATTGGTTGTAAAACGGGTGTCGTTTACCGGTTTGTTGCATGTCTTCGTTACGCAGCAGGCGCATTTTGGTTGGTCGGCCTGTCAGGTGGGCAATCACCGCTGCCATACACGCAGGAGAGGCTGCTTGAGTCTCTTTACCACCGAAACCACCACCCATACGACGCATATCGATCACGACTTTGTGCATCGGTACGCCAATCACTTCTGCAACCAGCTTTTGAACTTCGGTCGGGTTTTGAGTTGATGTGTAGACGATCATGCCGCCATCTTCGGTTGGCATTACGCTACTGATTTGAGTCTCTAGGTAGAAGTGCTCTTGGCCGCCGATCTCTAGGTCACCAGAGATCACGTGTTTTGCTTTTGCCAGTGCGGCTTTTGAGTCACCACGCTGTTGAGTGTGGCTTTCAGTTACGAAGTGCTCTTTCTCTAGCGCTTCTTTAACATCAAGGATGGCAGGTAGCTCTTCGTATTCAATAATGGCTGCATGTGCCGCTTTACGTGCTGTTTCTAGATCGTTTGCTGCTACGGCAATCACGGGTTGACCGTAATATTCTACTTTGCCGTCAGCCAGAAGTGGGTCACCCGGTAGGATTGCACCGATATCCAGCTCACCCGGAACGTCTTTGGCTTGGATAGCAATAGCTACACCATCAAATTCGTAACACGGTGAAACGTCGATCTTAGTGATCTTCGCATGTGCTTGAGTACTCAGGCGTGCGTACACGTGCAGTTGATTGGGAAACTCTAGGCGGTCATCAATGTATACCGCTTCGCCCGTTACTTGTTTGGCTGCACTGTCGTGTTTAACGCTCTTACCCACGCCAGTTTTTAGGTCTTGTTTTGCAATGGCAACCATCTCTTCGTGGGTCATCGCATTGCTCTTGTGAACAGAGGAATTTGATTTAGACATAAGACGTTACCCTTGTTTCGATTTGGTTGTTTTTATTCTGTTGTTCAATGAAGTAGCGACGCAGCATGTTTGCCGCCGACAATGAACGGTATTCTTGGCTTGCACGGAAATCAGATAGCGGTTCAAAGTCGTTATACAGTTCTTGCATCGCTAACTTAATATTAGCGTCTGTCCATGGTTTGCCTAATAACGTATTTTCACAACGGGTTGCGCGCTTAGGCGTTGCAGCCATACCACCAAAGGCGATACGAGCGTGTGTTACCTTACCTTCTTCGACTTGAATATCGAACGCGCCACATACTGCAGAGATGTCATCGTCTAAACGTTTAGATAGCTTGTAAGCTCGGAAACTGTCATTGGCTGGTTTAGGGATGATGATTTGCTCAATGAATTCACTCTCTTTTTGAGCTGTCACCTTGTAGCTGATGAAGTAATCTTCGATCGGCATGATCCGAGACTCATCACCACAGCGCAGTTTGATTTTCGCATTAAGCGCAATCAGCAGGGGAGGCGTATCACCGATAGGCGAAGCATTGGCAACATTGCCGCCGATGGTGCCTTGGTTACGTACTTGCAGCGAAGCAAAGCGGTGTAACAGTTCACCAAAATCAGGGTAGTGTTTTTTCAGTAGCGAGTAAGAGTCGCTGATTGGAAGGTTGGCACCAATGATTAAATCGGTGTCTGTCTCTTCACATACCTTCATGTCTTCAACAAGGTTTACGCTGATCAGTGTTTCAATCTCACGATGGAATTGCGTTACTTCCAGTGCTAAATCCGTACCGCCAGCAACTAGCTTAGCGTTCGGGTGGGCTTGAAAAAGCTTGGCCAACTCATCAGTACTTCTCGGGGAAAAAGCAGTGAGGTGGCCAAGACGTAAGTTGGCCTCGGTGTCTTGAATACTTTCTAGCTTCTCGATGGTTTTGCGCTCGAGTTCAGCAAATTGATCAATCAAAGGTTGGTCTGTTGAAAGCGACATTGCAGCATCAACAATAGGGCGATAACCAGTACAACGACATAAGTTACCTGCCAATGATTCCATGACGTCTTCTTTGCTTGCATCAGGCTTATTTTTACCAAGCGCAAACATCGACATGATGAAGCCCGGTGTGCAGTAACCACATTGGGAGCCGTGAAAATCGACGACCGCTTTCTGTACAGGGTGTAATGACTTATCTCGGTTTTGCAGATCTTCTACTGTGATCAGCTGCTTACCGTGTAACGCTGACACAAATGTAAGGCAAGAGTTCACCGAACGGTATTGCAGTTGTCCATCAACTACCTCACCGAGAACGACGGTACATGCGCCACAGTCACCTGACCCACAACCTTCTTTGGTACCTGTTTTATTTATCTTGGTACGAAGGTAATTGAGCACTGTCATATTCGGCGACAGATTGTCTTCACGTCTTATTTCCTGATTGAGCAAAAAAGTAATCAAGAGACCTCCTTGTAAATCGACATTGTTCCATGTGTATTCTTTTTGACTTCTAAGTCAATAATTATCCATCCTGACCCTGTGGTCAACTATTTATTTACAAAAATGCAACAACATTGCGCATTGTTGGATTGTGTACAATTTGTTTTTGTCTGTAGTTGTTTGTTTTATTTGGCTTTAAATTGGAAGTGCTGAGTTTTGTGGTGTGAATGAATTAATAGCGATGTATACAAAATAAAGACAAGGTTTTTGGCATTGATGGATCAAATACTGTAGAAGCTAAGAGCGCTATTTAGGGCAGAATAGAGAGTGTTTGAGGTGAAATGAGTCGATCTTTGCGTCTGTGATTATGGGAAAGGCATAAAAAAGAGAAGTAAACACAGAGGATTACTTCTCTCCCGTCTTGTTAACAAAAAGTTATTAACAGAAAGTTGTTAGAGCTGGATTGGAATAGTTAGCTCGTTATGATTTGTTCTTAAGTAAATCTGAGAACACAACATGCAGGTCGCTCGATGCGGTGCTGCTGTCTAGGTTGAGCTTGGAACGAATGTGGCTCAAATGCTCTTTCATCAATTCGACGGCTTGTTCTTCATCGCCAGACTCAATGGCATCAAGCAATCCTTCATGCTCATCCAAAGAACAGTTCGAGTGATTACCTGTCTCGTATTGAGCGATAAGCAGTGAGGTTTGTGATACTAGGCTGCGTTGGAAAGCGAGCAGGGGGGCATTTTCTGCCATTTCTGCCAGTTTGATGTGGAACTCACCAGACAAACGTAATCCAGAGCCGTAATCACCTTGGTCAAAGGCACAGTTCTCTTTCGCGACCAATTTTCTACACTCTTCGATCTGAGCTTTGGTGGCGTTTTTTACGGCAAGCTCTGTGATAGCAAGCTCCATCACTTCACGTGCTTTAAATATCTGTTTGGCTTCGTCTACCGTTGGTGCAGCAATCATGGCCCCTCGGTTAGGACGGATAACCACAACTTGTTCTAAAGAGAGACGTAACAAGGCACGGCGAATGATAGTGCGGCTAACGCCAAAGATTTCTGCTAGTGCTTCTTCGCTTAATTTGGTAGCTGGTGGCAGCCTTTGTTCTAGTATTGCGTCGAAGATATGGCAGTAAACAACATCGTCTTGAGTCTGGCCTGTTACTTTTGTTTTTACACCTTTGGAGACAGAATTTTTGAGAGCTGTCATAGAGATAAGGGCCCTTGTTTAGTCGAGTTGGATTGGTCGTGAATAATTCATGAGTGTTACTCTATATTGTATACATTTATCTATACAATGCCACCGGATGAAAGTGCGATGCACGCTTATTTGTTAATGACTTATAACATTTAGTTTGCAGGGAACTGTGTGCAATCTAAAGCTTTAAGCCATTCTTATTGAACTAGACGCGATTATCGCCACAGCTGTAGGCGACGATCTGGCTTATTTCGCTCAGGGTACGACCTGATTGCTGCTGCCACTCGTTGAAAGCCTTACTTGCCGCGACTAGTGCTCGCTTGGTGTTACGACCGCTATCAATCACATCTGTGCTGCGCAGGTGCGCTTCAACGTCAGAAGATAAGATAAACGTGTCTTTTCCCATTTGGCGCAAGGTGTAAGCACCTGTGTTACCACCTAGCCGCTTACCGTGTTTCTTCAGATAATCCCAAAGTTCTGTAATTCGTTCTGATGGCCAGTCGGCAACCATTTGTGAGAATGAATCCGCTTCACGTTTGGCGTTGTGAATCATGGTGGCATTGGCAGGGATAGTCATCACCTTAGTCAGGTGGCGAATAATGCGCGGGTCTTGCGCTTTCTGCTCCCACATTTCATTCGGCAGCATCAGCATTTTTTCGATGTCGAACTCAAAGAACACTTCTTCAAATTGCGGCCATTTCTTTCTCACCACATTCCAAGAAATACCGCACTGGAACACCTTTTCAGTAAAGGCTGCTAACCAGCGGTCATCGGTGATTTGTGATAGCTGGGCTTGCGATAGAGGTGCTCGAATAATCTTTTCGAGTTCGGCTGCACCACCTTTACGATGAGCTGCTCGTTGGTAAATGGTGTCGAATTTTTCTTGGGTCATTGAAGGTTCCAAATTAATACGATTTCTAAGATATAGGGTCGAATCTGGCAATTAAAACGACTCTGTTAACTAAAGTAAGTCTGTTAATTAAAACGAACAAGCCGACTAAAACACGCTAGCTGAGCTTTAATTCCATTTGATACAGAGGCCAGGTGTTGCCATTGAATTCTTTGCATTTTGGTTCTTTGTCGACCACTTGAAAGCCCGCTTTGTCGTAGCAACGTTTTGCTCCGATATTTTGCTGAAAGACCGCTAAGCTGATGGTGGTGACATCTGGGATTTGTCTCGCAGCGTTTAATGCACTTTCTATCATGGACTGCCCAAACCCTTTACCACGCTGACTTGGGTGAATGGCCACTCGGCAGAATCGGAGTTCAATGTCTGACATACGTTGAAACTCCATAAACCCGATCAGTTCAGTGTGATTGCCGTTTGAACTCGGTTCAGAGAGAGCACTGGATTCAGAGAAGGTATATAGCTCAACCTGAGGTTCTTGAGAGCGTTTGATAATCGATTCTGCTTCTAACGGCCAACCAAAGGTTCGTCCTCCCCAAAGCAGATAGTCTTCGAGTGATGTGAACCAAGTTACGATCTCGTCGGCGTCGGATGCCTTAAAGCGGTTTATTTCCATATCCTTCTTTCCTTGTCGTGTGTCTCTTTTTCTAAGCCACTAAACTTCTGCGCCCAACTGTTCAAGAAAGCCGCGCATGTAGTCAGTGCGCTTGTTAGCTTCTAACTTGGCGGATTTGGTATTCATGGTTTCAGCGAGCTTAAACAGCTTCACGTAGAAGTGATCGACGCTGTAATGCTTGTCATCCAAGTCACGTTGATTCGCGAACGGGTCTTCGTGGTTGTAAAGTTCAGCGTTAAAGCTTTGACCCACGTACAGGCAGCGAGCAATACCAATTGCACCGAGAGAATCAAGGCGATCCGCATCTTGGACGATTTGCGCTTCTAAGGTCTCTGGTGTGATGTTAGCGCTGTAGCTGTGCGTGACAATGGCATGATGTATCTCATCAAGATAGGGCGTGGGGTAGTCGATAGACTTAAGGAAAGCGATCGCTTTGTCTGCTGCCATTTTCGAGCTTTGGGCTCTGTCTGGGTGGTTCTTGGGAAAGGTGAAACAATCATGAAGATAAGCCGCTGGTAAAACGACTTCAAGCTTAGCTTGTTCTTGAGCACACAATGCTTTTGCAGTTTTGACGACACGTTTAATATGGCTGATGTCGTGTGCTGCATCTTGTGTCATTTCTTGCTGTGCAAAATCAAGCAGTTGGTCTTCAAACTTTTCCTTCACGCGTCTCTTTCTCCGTTACTGATGTTGCTTAATACCTAACATTTACTTCAAATCGACTGTAACAGTTTCAAGCGCGAGTTTTTATCTTTTATAAAAGGAATAGCAACAAAAAAACCGACTCTGTGAGTCGGCTTGATAGAGAGGCTTGTCTGCGTTGATAAAAGCAATATCAACGGCGGCGATAGCTTAAGCTGCAGCTTGTTGAAGCTGTGCTAATACATCATGCAGAGAAGGGCTGATGGTATGCCCAAGCGCTTTTACTTCATCACATGGTTCGACTAAATCAGGGATTTGGAAGCTGATCATGTTGGCAGCCATCGATGCACGAATACCGTTGTTTGAATCTTCAAACGCAAGACAAGTTTCAGGTGCAACGCCTAAGCGCTCTGCTGCCAGTAAGTAGATCTCTGGGTGAGGCTTACCATTAGTGACTTCGCAGCCTGTGCTTAATGAGGTGAAATAAGAATCTAAGCCAGCAAGTTCCAGCTTTTTCTTCGCGATATCAAGCTGCGTTGAGGTTGCCACCGCGATTGGAATGTCGTTCGATTTTAGCCATTCCAGCAGTTCAATCACGCCATCTTTGACCGGAATCGCTTGGTTCTTCACGATCGCGCTATAGCGAGTACGCCATTCATTATTTAGAGCCGGATAATCAAGATCTTCGCCATAACCATTTCTAAAGATCTGTTCGATAGTTTTTGCATTACAGCCGATGATGCCTAAGTAAACGTCCTTTAAAAATGGGACACCTTGCGCGTGGCATGCTTCTTCAAAAATCTGCATACACAGGCGCTCTGTATCAAGGAGTAGGCCATCCATATCAAAAATAGCTGCTTGGAATTTCATATCCGTGGTTCTTATGTGTTGTGGTCGAAAGAGCGAGTATTTTGACATAGCCACTAGGTATAGGCGAGTCAAAGCTTTGTGAAAAAACGGGAAGGTTTACTTCAAACAGTACTCAGCACTTGGTTTTTGCGCGATGAAGGTGATATGCATATTATTGTTTAATAGCCAAAACATCTTATAGGATAATTTTATAGATTTCGATGTTCTAACAGAAACAATAAACATCAGAATGCATAACAATTTAGCGGCTGTGCTCGAACGAAAGATTACATTCTTGATACTTATTGGCCTGTTATCGTGACCATAATCTTATAAAAAACAATCCATTAAAACGCTCAATGATTGTGTGATCTACCAATAAGTAACGCATTGAACATAAAGACAAAATAACCCTAGTCCACATTTTTAGCAGGCTTGCTTATGTTGTATTTTGAGTTTCTATTTTTGCTTATTGTCCTCTATATCGGTTCTCGTTATGGCGGTATTGGTTTAGGGGTTGTTTCGGGCATTGGTTTGGTGATTGAGGTCTTTATCTTCAAGATGCCTCCAACATCGCCACCGGTCACTGTAATGCTGATTATTCTCGCGGTCGTGACTTGTGCGTCGATCCTCGAAGCGGCTGGTGGCCTGAACTACATGTTACAAGTCGCTGAAAGGGTGCTAAGAAAGAACCCGAAGCGCGTCACCATGATAGCCCCATTTGTTACTTATTCGATGACGTTCCTATTGGGCACTGGCCACGCGGTTTACTCAATCATGCCTATCATTGGTGATGTGGCATTGAAGAACGGGATTCGTCCTGAGCGCCCGATGGCAGCAGCTTCTGTTGCATCTCAACTAGCGATCACAGCATCGCCAATCTCGGCAGCCGTCGTTTATTACTTAGCGCAGCTATCGGATATTCAACATTCTATCACTCTGCTTTCGATTCTATTGGTGACGGTGCCTGCAACACTATTCGGTACTTTTTTACTTTCTCTGTACAGCCTAAAGCGCGGTAAAGAACTGAATGACGATCCTGAGTACCAAGAGCGTTTGAAAGATCCTGAGTGGAAAAAGCGTATTGAGAGCACTACAACAACATCATTAGATGAAGTGCTACCTAGTTCAGCTCGTAATGCGGTATTAATTTTCCTACTTTCTATTGTCGTGATCGTTATTGTGGCGATGGTGCCTGAGATTAGAACCATTGTAGACGGCGACAAGCCAATCAAGATGTCGGTCATCATCCAAATGATGATGCTCTGCTTCGGCGGTATCATTTTGCTGGCAACCAAAACTGACCCACGTGATGTACCAAATGGTGTGGTATTTAAATCGGGTATGGTGGCGGCCATTGCTATCTTCGGTATCGCTTGGATGTCAGATACTTATTTCCAATACGCAATGCCTCAGTTCAAATCTGGCATCGTGGAAATGGTGACCAACTACCCTTGGACGTTCGCACTAGCACTATTCATCGTATCGGTTGTTGTAAACTCGCAAGCGGCAACGGCACGTATGATGTTGCCTGTTGGTCTTGGTCTAGGGTTAGACCCAGCGCTGCTTATCGGCTTGATGCCAGCGGTTTACGGCTATTTCTTCATCCCGAACTACCCATCAGATATCGCAACAGTGAACTTCGATGTGTCTGGTACCACCAAGATTGGCAAGTGGTACTTCAACCACTCATTCATGTCGGTGGGTTTAATCGGCGTCGTAGGCGCATGTTGTTTAGGCTACGCATTGGCTCAGATTTTTATCGCTTAATCTAGCTTTCGGTCGCTCAATTTAACTAGCGATAACGAGATAAGAAACGAAAAACAGCGCCTATTTAGGCGCTGTTTTTGTTTTAACAGGTCTCGTTTATTAGCTTTCAGGGGAGCTATTAACGTGGCTCAAAAGCCAAAGATTGAATTGCTTCTTCAATCGTTGGGAAGTGGATCTTCATCAAGCACACTTCTACCTTCTGGAATTCATGATTTCGAATCAGTTTGGTCACGCTTTCAACCGAATATTGCTCAGGTCGTTTGGTGAGAGATAGTTCATTTGAGCTGGATTGAAGTGAATAGCTTTTACCCTCAGAATCAATGAGGTAATCATCTTCGCTCAAGATCATGTCTGAGCATTCTGCTTGAAAGTCACTTTCGGATGCGACGTAAATCAGCTCATCATCGCCGTCTAGTTTTACTAAAGATGGCCAATGGATCATTACAGCCTCTGAATCATATATGTTGAAGTGTATCGACTATAAACAGTTTTGAGCCTTGGATCATCTATTGATCTAGCTGTCCAAAACGTTACTTACTTAAAGAGCTACTTGCTCAAAGAGCGGCCTAGCGGTGCAAAATAGCCTTGTATCGCGTTGTAGATTTCCTTTCTATGCGCGAGGTCTGGATAGAGGGGGAACATATCCGGCTTTGTTGTGCCATCGACTAGGTACGAGTTTTCGATATCTGAGCAAGATTCAATGGCAGACTCAAAAGCGCGAGCCATCATCTCTGTTGGTAATGAGAAGTAACGGGCAGACGTCGCTTTGTCGGCTATGACACTTCGGGCGACGTAATCGTGTTTATCCAAGTTATTTTCGCTGAGTAGCGTGGCATCGAACAGCGACATCAGACTCTCGTTTAATGGATGAGGTCGCACCTTTCTATCGTGTAACCAACAATCGCTGGCAAACAAGATGTGTTTGCGAGGTCCTGAAGTATCGCCAATCTCAAACGCCTTTTCAGCGATGTAGTGGTCAAATGCATGCCAAAACTCGTGAGCGAGCGCACCTGCACCTGCGTTTTTCGCGAGTGCCAATTCACGCTGGTTGGGCGCGTAATGTGCTTGTACGCCTTTTCTGCCACCACTGCCAAATGCCAACCCAAGTGTGCCACGAAGGCCTATCGTTTCAGGTGGCAGAGCCAAAATATAAGCCAGGTCTGCTAATGAATCGAATATTAAGTTCGCAGCTAAGTCCTTTTCTTCTTTGGTTACCCAAGCGCCCACACGAATGCTTCCCATACCGAAGGTCTGTTTAATATCCATGAAAGACACCTGCTCGCCGTGTCGGTAGTCAGGGCCTTTACGGGTTTTGTACTTAAAGTGGGTTAACTTCAAAGGAGTCCTTAGAAATGAGTGTATAACGTAAATACTACCAGGTACGGCTCAGTGCCTTACAAACCTAAGCCGAGGAAGTTACCACTTTTCGTATCCAATTTCTGAACAAAATGACTTTGAGTTAGGTTGAAGGACCTACCATGAGGTGGGATCGCCTTCGCGTGTGAGCGGAAACAATGGTTCATCGGGTTTAGCGTAACTTAGTCGGTGTAGCCGTTGTGTCACGTGATAGCTGTCTAGCCCTGATATGGCGACTGTGTCAAAAGCCTCTAAATCCAAGTATCCATCAGGCATAAAGGCATTTTTTGGTGCGTGAAGCGTGACGACTTCGCCAATCAACATTTGGGTGTGATTACTTTCAATCTGAATATGCTCTTTCAATTCCAACCCAATTTTCAAAGCGCTTTCTAATACAAACGGCGCTGAGAAGTCATCGTCATAATAAGGTGTTAGGCCGACCGACTCGAACTCAGATACTTCTTTAGGATATCGCGCCGAGGTTTGGTGAGCCTTCTTGAAAAAGTCAGCGCCAATACTGTTAATCGTGAACTGCTTGGTTTCGAGAATGTTGTCCAAGGTGTGGCGGCGTCTTTTACATGGGCGGACAATAAAACCAAATAGTGGAGGGTGAGAGCCTAAATGTACCACCGAGCTTATCACGGCCAAGTTTGCTGCCCCTTGACTGTCACAGCTACCAATCAAATTCGCACTCTTGAATCCTGACAATGAGTTGACTAGACGAGTGCGCTCTCGCTGCTCCATGGCTTGAAGATCGTTCTTTGACAGGGTGATGTCCTTCATACCTTTCTCTTCCTACTTGATTAAATGAACCTGTGTTTTATGAGCCTATATGTACGAACATGGGCTTTTTATCGATCAGGAAAATTATCCGTTTCGTGAGCTATCATTACGTCTGCATGAAAGGTGAGTCTTTTGGGGTTACTGGAACTGATTGGAAGGCGTTAAGTTGTGGAGTAGCACCAAGAAAGTACTACTCCGTTGTTGTTTTGTTAGAAGCACCTGTTGTGTATTAAAGCCGATTTACAGTGATGCATTTTGAATATCATCCAAGGCATCGCAATAGAAAGGGCCACTAAACTCCAATAAGGCTTGCGGCATCTCTATGGTTTCTGCCAAAACGTTGTGCTCATATAAAGATACATTGACCGCAGCCTTCATCGATTTCATGTACTTCTGCTCTCCGCCAAAGATAATCACAGAAGGGAAGGCTAACGGGTAAAAGCTTTCCAGTTCGGATTTTACTTCCATGACCATCTTGTACTTAATTTTGTTCATTTCGAATTTTAAGTACCCTGCGCAGGAATCTACCTCTCTTTTCAGTGAAATATTGCCAATCGCCGGGTAGAAGATCAGGTCATAATTAGGAGAGATATAGCGGCCAGCCCACAGTTCAATATTAGAATTCCCAACTTTTGCGCCTGTAAACATGTAATAGAGTTCATCAGAAAGTCCCATGGTGTAGATCATTCCTGCGCTAGACTCTTTGTCATACCACCCTTTATCAAGCTGAGCGTATCCGCTTCCAAATAGAGATTGCTCACCATCGTAGAAACTGTATTGAATCGGCGTGCCAACGGTGTAAAGAAACCATTTACCTCCGACTCCCGGTAATTCAGGAATAATACCGAAAGGCGTTTGCCCCGGATTTCTGCCACGCCAATAATGAGTATGTTCGCCATCCCAACGCATCGAGAATTGGAAGTCTTCGAAAGTTACATTCAGTGTGTCTTTATTGGCGACGACAATCCCCGGTATTTCGTAATGGAACTGTTCCGAGTCGTTAAAACCACGAAGTATTAACTCATCACGAAAGATGTCGTATTTCACTGTCTTGCCGTTTACCGGTGTAAACGCGAGGTGCACGTATGCCTTAGGCGTTGGGTCAGTAAAGTTAGGAGCGATGTAGGTTTGTAGGCTGATTTTAAAGTAGCCGACCTCTGGAACGGCGATATTGTAGAACCATTGTTCAGCCCAAGTTTGTTGAGATGATGGAGTATGAGGGCGTATATCCTCGAGTGTGGTAGCAAATCCTTGTGCTACGAACAGGCAGCAACATGTTAGCCCTAAGCGCAGTAGTTGGCAGAGGTTCATTGAAGTGATGTCCTTTGTTGGATCCTTTGGAAAAACGAGTATCAGGCATAGAGCGCAGTGCTATATGCCCGACGAGCCGGTTATTTTCGGCAGATGCGAGCGTCAGTGAAGTAGAGCCCTGACTGACAAGTCGTCCCTGATTGACAGTGGGCATCTTCTTGACAGTAACATTCGCCACGCACGTTACATCCTGGTTTTAGATAATCTTCTAATAGCGTTTCACCACTCACACGCTCCCAGAATGGGTTGGTGAAGGTATCGAAAGGGTCCAGCTCCGCTTTGGCTTGCAAGAACTCAGGCCACATCGGGAAGCGAGAGGGCATGTCCTCAAAAATAGCGACTGAGTTTTTACCCCAGTGAGGTCGCGCATCATATTTTCGCAGCGACATTTGCTCTATTTCTAGGTTCACGAAGTAGTTTTTAGGTTCTTTCTTACCCTCTTTACGCAGTGTGTATTCAATGCCGACGAAAGCGGTATCTCGCCCTGCGCTCATTCCTAAATAACTGTCAGAAGCTTTACCAAATCGGAAGTAAATACCATTGAGTGGGAAGCAAGTACGTGGGTGTGCGTCGACGATCTGGCGGACATCATTGATCCAGTTTGGTAGGCGCTCAATGTCGATAGCAACTTCTTGAAGCGCGATAGGCAGACGATCCCAGATACATTTGTTCGGGTCTTTGCATTCGAAGTACTGCATTTGGTCTGAATAGCCGATAGGCTCATCAACTTTCTTACCTGTGACACTGTCTCTGAAGTAGGACTTTGCTCGGCCATTGTAACGAGCGACGGCAGCAAGACATTGCAAACCAGCCCCCGGGAATTCGTGTGCGGCATTAAACAGTAACCCGAAGAAAAACTCTTCCGCATCTGTGACATCGGCTTGTGCATTGTAGGCTTGGCCTTCTGTCTCGATTGGTACTGGGTTGTAAAGTGTGGTGGTGTAACGCCCTAGACCGGGGAACCATGCGATGTTCGCTGAGTAGTTGTTGTGTGCAATATCCAGTACCACGTCTTCAAGGTCGGAATCATCTCGATAACCGGTGACTTCTGCTTTCACTTTAAAGGCATCTTCAAGTTTTAATGTCGCTTCAACCACTACGCCAAGCACACCAAGGTTCACTCTTGCGGCGTCCAGTAAATCGCCCTCAAGTACTCTTACCTCGCCTTGCCCGTCAACAATTTTAAGCTGGGTAACGTAGTCAGCGAGCATGTTGCTTGGTCTATCCAATGTAGAGCCGTGTGTGCCACTGCCCAGCATGCCACCAACGGTAAAGATAGCTAACTCAGTCACCATGTTGATCGCGTAACCTTGCCCGCGCAAGAAGTCATTGAGATCGTTGAACCGCATACCAGCTTCAACGGTGACGGTCTTACTTGTTGCATCGAAGTGAACAATCTTATTCATATTCTTCAGAGTGATTTGAACTTGGTCGTCACCGGCACAAGCAGCATCGATTTGGCTGGCGAACTTGCGATTTCCCGTCATTACTTTTTTACCGCGTATCAGAGCGTCTTGGACGATGTTTTGCACTTCATCAATAGAACGTGGGTCGTAGATCGCTTCGGGGTGGCAAGTGTATGTTCCTTGGTAGTTCGAAATCTCTCTTTCCGGTTCATTGGAATGAAGAGAGAAAGCTGTCCCCATTACAGCAGCAAGCAAAGCGTTACCAAGTACCATGGTTTTTATTTTCATTAAGACTTCCTTGTGGTTTAGTCGAAGTTGATTTTTAAAGGTGGTTTTCTTCATCGAATGGATTAGCCAAATCGAGGCAGAATGTGTTGCTGAATGACTTCTTGAACAGCGCTGCGATGGCTTGATAAACGTGAACTGAAGAAGTCTCCTACGTTGGCTTTATAGGCATCAGCAGGTCTCGGCCCTATCTCTGCTACCCAGAGCGCATGATTCGTCGTCGCAAAATTGAGTTGCGGGTGCCCTAAGATCGCTAATGGACCTTGTGCTAAGTTTTGTGCGTCAAAGATCCAGATCTCTTTGCCATTTCCAATGCCGTAAGTAGGGTGACTACGAACCACGGCTGTGAATATGTAGCCGTCGTCTTGAGAGGTGCTGTTAGGGCGAGCCATAAACTGAGGCGTTCGCATCACACAATCTGAGGGAAATTGATACGCATCGGCGAGATTCATCGAAAGGCAGTCCATGTGCACGAGAGCCGAGGGTTGGTCGGCTTGAGGTAATGAATCGTTGGTGAACCTTCTATTGGGGTAGTGTTCATACGCCTCTGCGACACGCTTAATGACATGGTCTTTGCGATAGCCAACGGCAGCCCAATAAATATGTTCAAATTGCTCTGGGAACTGGAAGTGTCCACGGTACGCGGGATCATTCATATCCCAAAAAAGTTGGTCGTCTCGTATCAGCCTGAAGTCTTCATTTATGTGTCGGACGGATTGCGACTGAACTTGGATCCTTGCGCGTACTAAGCCGCCGACATCAATGGGTGCTGCCGGGTAACCTGCCAATTGACTCGGAGTTCTTCCACCAAACCATCGCTTATCGCGTGTGTATTGGGGCTCCGATTTGTCCATCGCTCCTAGGTATTGACCGTATAGGGTGATTTCGTTGTCATGGTCATCGTAATTACACATGATGTCTGAGGTATCGAAATCCAGTTCTAGGTAGTCGGCAACCACATAATCGCGCCCGAGGTAGAGATCTTTCTTACGAATAATCCAAGTTGGAGTCCGATGTTGCTGAGCATAAACCGACGGTATACCGATCATACGCAGCGGCTCGATTTGCGCTGCAGTTTCAAATACGAGGATGTGGTGGCGTGTTACACCAAGAGAGTGAGCGGTTGCTGCGATAAAGGCAGGCTTACCGTTACGGCCAATAATGTTCCAGCCTTGTAGAGGGTTGTGCTTATCCCATTTCAGAAGCCGTATAAATCCATTTTTAGTACCCGTGTTGGAAATGTTTCCACCGTAGTTAATGGTGAAACATTCATCCGACTCGAGATCAAAATACGGATGGCCTGTGGTACGAACTTGTGGAAACAGCAATTTGTCAGGAATAAAAGGGCTCATCCAAGGTGGAAGACTGCTCTGCCACTCATCATAGTGACCAATCGGTGTGATCAGGTCTAAGCTGAGCGCATCAAATTCGTAGGGAACCCCGCCTTCGTAGCTGAGCGCGAATCGGTTGTCACCTAGGTAGTTGGGCGCGGTATTACAATAGTTGACGAATCCCATCGTCGGGCTGTAATAAGCCATACCACCAAGCAGTTTAAAGCTGTCATAGCCATACGAGATATGCTGTTGCATGATGGCTGACGGGGTGTCAATCATCTTACGCAAGAAAGAAACTTTGCTTGGCGAAAAGTCGAGACGGGTTAGAGCGCCGCGGCCGTTCGGACTCAGGTGGTCTGGCTCCAGTGGTATCCCTTCAGAAAAAAACACATGACCATGGATATCAGCTGGCAATTCTCCACTAAGAAGGTGCAAATCTCCCGAGGTTGCGCTGCGCCCAGCCTGCATAATTGAGACTGGAAATAAGGAAGGATTGTTGCCTTGCGAAGCCAAAAGTTGGGTTGGTACAAAGGCAGCCCCAGCTACGCTTTTCAAAAATGTACGTCTTTTCATTGCTCTGATTTATATGTTTGCCCATGCATATAAACAAAGTAGGTGAGTTTTATTGGCTAGAATGAGTAATGTACAAAACTATGAAAGAGTGCAAAGAAGTCGTGTAATCTGACGGGTGGATTACACGGATTAATATCAATAAGCTATTGATTTAAATGTTTTTAATTTCGTTTTACTTGTATTTGGTTTGGCGAATTTTAACGGTGTGGTTAGCTCTTTATTTCGTTTCTAACGCCTATATTTGAAGAGAGGGTGCTTCTTGATGCGTGGCACCATTACTTTCTGTAGCGTTGTATTTAAAGGCGTGAGATAAGTTAATTTGCTATTGCAGCCATTCGCTATTGAGCGATACCATATAGGGCTATTTCTTTGGAAAAGATTCGATTATGTCAGATGAAAAACTCGCACTAGAGTGGATGCGCCAACAGGCACATAAAGTAGACCCATACGTTATCAACCCATCGTTTGATGAGTGCGTTGAGCTGCTTGATCCTGCTTTTAAGAAGGGCAAGAGTGTTGCGCAGTTAAAGTATCTGTTATCAGAAGCGGATCGTAGAGCTGGCGCGGCAGAACGTAAGCATGCGGCTTTAAAATACGCCAAAGAGAAAAGCCCAAATGCTGGTCAAATCTTGCGACTGCAAAGCAAGCTTCAACAAGTTCAGTTGGCTCTCAAGCTTGCCACTGGCGATAACAATATGACCATATCTCAGTTCTGTGCAGAGTACGATGTCTCTAAGCGTGATGGCAACACCGCATGGAATGAAAAGCTGGTAGAGCAGAACAAAAGAAGATAGTAAAACAAAAAAAGATAGCAAAATGAGCCCTTTGAACGGGCTCATTTTCGTTGTGCGCTTAAGAAAACCTGCTAAGGCCGGATGTTATTGAAGCTGACCTTCTGCATTCCCCCCTCAAGCATCTCCAACTTAACCACATCGCCTTGATATGGTATCTCGCTGTTAGCTGGTCTCGCGTAGTGAAGCACTGCAGGTTTGCCTTCCACTTGTCTGGCATATAAGTAACCAATCAACGCATGCTCAAATTGATGGTAGCCGTTGCCCCAATGAAAAGCCTTAGTGCGCTTAGGTTCAAGCCCTACACCACCATATTTGTGGTCGACCCACACATCGTGAAAAGTCGGCAACGTGTATTGTAGGGTTTCTTTCATCGAACCATCTACAAGCGATACCGTCATTGCCGCTTGGTCGAGCTCAGCCCATTCCCATGACGAAGCCCAATGAGTGTTTGGTCTGCTTTGCCAGCCAGTAATCTCTCGTCCTTGCCATGCCTTCTGAAGCTTGCCGCCAAAGTATTGGGATATATCGGTGAAGTCTTTCTGGTACTGGGCTTGGGCTAAAGTGTCCTTCATCCCTTGCATACCGAACTCTTTCCATTCGGAGTTATCCAGAGTTTGCCCGGTAAGGTAAGTCATCCAATACGCTTTGATGGTGTGACCAAAATCATTGTGATTGGCATTCGGCATCATGGCTGCTTTGCTGTGAATGGCACCGTAGAAGCGTTGTTCATCTTCGGAGTGGTAGTGCTCGATCATGGTTTGTGTCAGCCAATTCAGATCATCAAGCCATTTTGTCTTGGTAGGATCTTTCAGTAGTGGAGCTATTAACAGCATGTAGCCGTTAATCTGGTCAAGTTGTGCAACCAATTCCCGCTGAGTGACTTTGCCATCTTCACCGTCGGCAAGCACCCACGCAAGGCCACTGTTATCGTTAAGTCGGTATTGTTCGAAGATAAAAGCTTGTTGAGCGATGAGAGCGTCTTCTACCTTCTTATCTTGAGTTAGGTAGTAGTACATGGCTAAGCCAACTAGCGCATATGCTTGATCTTGAGCCGTTCGATGTTGCCACTCAAGCCCTGCTTTGCCGTCTTTGGTGAAGCTGATGAAACCACCATTTTGTTTATCTTCTAAGTGTTCAATGAGGTAGTAAGCCCCTTGCTTAGCGAGCGCTAATGCTTGTCTGTCTCCGGTTAGGTGGTAGAGCACGCCATAAGCATAGGTTTGGCGTGACTTCATCCGAGTGAACTCTTTGCCGAAGTGTGGCGTGATCCAGCCTCGATCTAACTCAGGACAAACGTTGGTCACATCAAGCAATATCCCATCATCACAGCGGAAAGTCGGGAAGTTGCCTATCGGTTCTCCTTGAGCACTCGGCATCATCCAATAAGGCGCTAATCCTTCGCTGGCATGAGCTATCCAGTCCTCATCTGAGGGGAGGGATATATTGGCAGATACAGCCAAGCTTGTGACACTGAGTAATACGATAGAGGCTCGTAACATGATGTTTATCTTAATGAATTGAATTTGCTTGAATATAAACAATCAGGTCTGCACATTGTGATTAGGCGATCACAGTCGACAAAATTATTGCGATTTGGGTAAAGGTTCAGGTGACCGGTGGCTAAGTGAATCGACTCGAGAGTGAGCTAGAACCTTCATCATTAACGGATAAATCTAACATTTTTTTATTTGCTTTGTTAAGATGCTAAAAGGAAATAAATTATCGCAAAACGATAATTTATTGTTGATCATCGTTTGTTTTGATCTTAGGATCCTCCTGTAAACTTAACAGGAACATTAACTATGTCTAACATCCAAAAACAAAGCCGACGTGTTCGCATGCTATTGCAGTCTTTTCTTGTGCTTACTCCTATCATGGTGTGCTACTTCTGGTTAACCGTTGAGACTCCCTATGACTTTATAAGTTCGACTGGTATTTTTTACCTCACTTATGACATCGGGAGTTACACGATGTTGCCACTTACTATGACAACAAGAATGGTTGCTGCGTTCACAAGCTTAGCGATGTCTAGCATCCTGATATACGCACTACTCGTTCTGATACGTTTATTCCGTAACTATGAGCGAGGCGAAATCTTCTCTTTTGAAAATGCACTGTCATACCAGAAGCTCGGGTATAGCTTGTTTTATTGGGTATTCGGCTCCGTTATCTATGGCTCATTGATGTCAGTGATTTTGTCGTTCAATAATCCACCAGGTGAGCGTATCTTTGCGATTAGTTTTGAGGGAATGGACTTTTTGACACTTATATTAGGTATAATTATTTTGATCATCTCATGGGTGATGAAAGAAGGTTATATTCTGGCTGATGAGCACAGCCAAACGATTTAAAGGACTTGTCATGACTATCCGCATTAATTTAGACATTATGATGGCCAAGCGAAAAATGCGATTAAAGACATTGGCACAAGAGGTTGGGATAACCGAAGCCAACTTGTCGGTGTTAAAGAATGGCAAGGCCAAAGCGGTAAGGCTATCGACACTAGACAAGTTGTGTGAAGTGTTAGAGTGCCAACCGGGTGACATATTGGAATTTGAAGCGAACGTTCACCAAGAGAGCGTTACTGCTGAATAGCGAGTCAGTAAATCGTATTCCCTTATGAAAACAATGAGTCTCGAAGTTATTCGAGACTCATTCGCTACATGTTAAACAGGCTCTCCTGCCTCGTCTTCTTCAACGATATCTTTTTCTAAACTCGCCTCTGCCAACCATTTCTTTATCGACGGACTATTCAACACACGTTGTTGATACTGTTGGGCTTTATCCGAAAGCTTTATGCCGTAGGTTTCGACTCGCAGTGCTAGAGGTGCAAACATCGCATCGGCAATCGACCATTCTCCAAATAGCCAACCCTCTGGGTATCTCTCCATTTGCTCAGACCAAATGGCATCGATGCGAGCAATATCTTTCTGGGCACCTTCACTCAAAACCAGCTTTCTTTTGGCTCGGCAGTTCATTGGTAACTCATTTCTGATGTTGAAAAAACCAGAATGCATTTCTGCCGAGATAGCTCGGGCTAAGGCGCGTTCAGCAATGGAACTTGGCCATGCAGTACCGTTTAGGTAGGCATCGTTAACGTATTCGAGAATCGCCAATGAATCCCACACTGCAACGTCACCATCAACCAGAGTCGGCACTTTTGCAGTGGGTGTCACTTTCGCTAACGTGTTATAAAAATCTGGGGTGAATAGCTTAAGTTTGATGACGTCTGCGGCGAGGTTGTAGTGATCGAATATTAGCCATGCGCGCAGTGACCAAGTTGAGTAGTTCTGATTAGCGATATAAAGCTGCATAAATGCTTCCTTGCGTCTGGTGGGTATGCATTTGAGCTTAAGGGATTGTATTGCGGCGCACTAACGGATAATTTTGATGCAATACATTAATAAAAACGATGGGTGGTGATTTCAATATGGATATTGATGCGTTGAGAGGCTTTCTTGCGTTTGTGGAGACCAGCAGTTTTACACGTGCTGCAAAGCAGATTAATCGCACCCAGTCGGCCTTTAGCGCTCAGATGCGTAAGTTAGAGGAAGAACTTAACGTTACTCTGTTTCAAAAGGAAGGACGCAACCTAGTATTGACTGAGGCGGGCTTGGCATTGCGTTCTCATGCGGAGCAGCTCGTCGCACTCCACAATACGGCATTGAAACAAGTAAAGCGTTATGAAGACAAACAGCCACTGCGATTAGGTTGCCCTGAAGACTATAACGACAGCATCTTGCCGAAAGTGATTAAGCTGTTGCAGAACGCAGAACCCACGTGCTCCATTCAAGTATTTAGCTTGCCGAGTATTACGCTTAGAGAGTGGCTTGATGATGGTAGGCTTGATGCTGCGATTGTGACCCGCGCTCCCGATAGTGAAGAGGGATATTGGCTAACCAATGATGCGGGCGTTTGGATAAGCAGCCCTGATTTTGTGTTTGATGATTCTAAAACTGTCCCACTCGCATTGTTCCAGACGGATTGTAAATACCATGCTGCGGCAGTGAATGGTTTAACCAAACAAGATACGCAATATCAGCTTTTAGCGTGCAGTAATACGGCTTCAGCGCAGCGTGCAATCGTCAAAGCTGGATTGGCAATTGGTGCGATGGGCAAGCTCAGTGTCACGCCTGATTTGAAGATTCTCGATGATATGCCGCCGTTACCTGCGGTAGACATCGTACTGTTGCTCGCGAGTAAGTATCATCCAGTATTGGACAAAGAGGTACTCAATCAGCTGGTTGAATTGGATTCTAATTAGATCTT
Organism: Vibrio sp. IB15; assembly: GCF_016406055.1. Lineage (NCBI taxonomy): Bacteria > Pseudomonadati > Pseudomonadota > Gammaproteobacteria > Vibrionales > Vibrionaceae > Vibrio > Vibrio sp. IB15. Next base: position 43,934 of record NZ_JAEFCE010000014.1, on the reverse strand, counting down.
GCTCGGTGAGAGGCATTGATTTCGAGAGTGAACAATATATAGAAAGGCCGAGAACATTGCGTTTCTCGGCCTTGTTTTTATGGAAGAGAGGGTGAATTACGAGAGCTTAAATTTGCTCAACTCTCCGTGTAAATCTCCGGCTTTTACTGTCAGCTCATTACTGATTTCTACCGAGGATGTCATGGTGTCCATCACTTCCACAGCGGTGTCGTTAATGATGACTACGTTACGGTTAATCTCTTCAGATACTGAACTTTGCTCTTCAGCTGCAGAAGCGATTTGATTGTTCATGTCGTTGATGACTTCAATGGCTTGGTTAATCTCAGACAGCGCTAAATGTGCTGCTTGAGTTTCGCCCTTGGTATCATTCGCTTGCTTTTGACTTTGTTCCATCAATACCACGATAGATTGGGTCTCTTGCTCTAGGCGCGCTAGCATTGAGCGAATCTCTTCGGTCGAACCTTGAGTACGGTTTGCTAGATTACGCACTTCATCGGCCACCACCGCAAAGCCTCGCCCTGCTGAACCCGCGCGAGCAGCCTCAATGGCAGCGTTCAGAGCCAGTAGGTTCGTTTGTTCTGCAATCCCCCCAATTTCGCTCAAAATACCTTGAATAGCGGTGCTCGAATCGACCAAATTTTGCGTTTGTTGCTGCGCATCATTCACTTGAATGGCTAAGCTATCAACTGCGCTGGCGGCATTGTCCATGCGTGTCATGCCGTTAAGGCTATTACTTTGTACCTGGCTAGCGGCCGCAGCGGCTTGAACGGCTGAGTTCGCTACTTCTTGTGCAGTGGCACTCATCTCATTGATTGCAGTGGCGAGTGAGTTCACTTCGTTTACTTGAGCGTTCAACTGGTCACGGGATACCTCTGCACGCGCTTGACCCTCAGTCGCATTCTTATCGACTTGGTCTGCTGTCGCCATTACAGTAAGCAGCATCTCTTGTATGCGAGATAGGAAGGTATTGAACCAGTGAGCCAGTTGCGCGGTCTCATCTTTTCCTTTTACTTCGATGCGGTAGGTTAAATCGCCTTCGCCCTGTGCGGCATCTTTGAATCGCTCGACCAAGTTATTGAGAACTTTGCCCAGAGAGTTGGCAATCAATGCCATTGAGATGATGCCTAGAAGAACGGCGACGATCCCCGCCCACACACCTTTTTCAAGCGCTTTCGAATTCTGTTCATCACTCCACTGGGTGTATTCGTCGACACTTTTTGCAAGGTGACTACTGGGAACCGACACCATGACTACCCACGGTGCGTCGCTAGTTTCGATTGCAGTTATGGCGTATTCCTCTCCGCCAAATGTAACCAACCCAGCCCCAGACTGTTTAGCGATAGACTGAACTCGCGACCATTCTTTTTCTAGCTCTGGCGAGACTTTCTTACCCACCATGTTTCCAGCGCTGCTGTTGGCTAGGGTGATACCTTTCCATGAAGTGATGAGGATTCTACCTTGTCCGTCGAATAGGTGACGAGCAAGACCTTCACTCTGGCTTTGCAGTTCATGAAGTGACAAATCGAAGCCAAGTGAGCCGATGATCTTACCGTTTTGCTTAATCGGCTGGCTGATGGTCGTGATGAGTTCTTGCTTACCACGAACCGGATAGAAGTACGGCTCCATTACGAATGTTTTACCAGTTTGGTAAGGCATTAAGTGCCAGTCGTCTTTGCGTTCACCATTGCTGTTTAGCTCGGTATTGCTGTAGCTCTCCATTGCGACCGCGTCAAAGCTGTTTTCGTCATTGGGAGAGAAGAAAGGGGCAAGGTAGCCCTGACTATTAAAGCCTAATTCGCTGTCCAAGCTGTTTTCGTCATTGAGATCGGTTTGTTGTGGCCAAGTCTTGTTTTCCCACACCATGTAGCCGGCAAATACGGCTTTGTTTTGTGCTTCTAGCGCGGCAGTAAACTGTTTAACGATAAGGTCTGCGCTAGCGTCCGTTTCTGAACTCAACTCAATGATTGAACGTGCTTGTGTTAAGTTGGCTAGTACCGGGTTCAGTTGGTTGGAAATGTTTAACCCTTGCTGAAGTGCCGTATTTTGTAAGTCGGTTGTCGTAGCATCGGTTAACTGTAGTTTTACTTTCTCTGTGACTTGTTTGTTCACATCAGTAAAAGCGCTAGTGGTCATGCCCATTGCGATCAACAGGGTGAAAGCCATCGCCCCGCCCGCACTCACCGCAATTCGCGTTCGTATACTGTTAAACATATGATCTCTCTAGCTAAATAGTGGTAGTTTGCAGAGATTTTAAACAAGATAAGTGAACGGAAAATGCAAAAAAATGAACACAAAAAGAATAGAGAGATCAAAAATATAAACAAGATTGCATAATGTGCAGTTTTGGCTTTGCTCGCAACGCTTAGATGAATATGAAAATCATCATTTAGTAATCGCTAACTTTATGTATTTATTAGTTTTAGTGATGATTAGGTGAGTTTAATGTTTTAGTAAGGCTGCAATTTTGCCTCTCTAGTTTGTGACCGCGAGTCTATTACTCATTATATGACGACGATCACAATTAAATTTATTTAACCCAATGAATTACCACTCTTTTTATAAGTGATTTAAAGAGGGAACACGTTGTATTAGCTTGCCCGTGTTGTTTTGCTTTGTTTCTTCGGTGGCCTAACGTGGCGTGACAAAATACGACTGCGTTCTTGTTTCACTTCCGTCAGCTTTCTCCATGACCATAAACGCACTCGTGCTTCCTTGGCGCTCACTTCGAGGTCGACGACTGGATTAAGGTAAGGGGAGTCTGGTTCAAGCTCGTGCATCATGACTTCCATAGGTGTCATCTTCCAAGGCTCAAACAGAAGTGGAGTGGGTATGTCTAAAAGTTCGGGTACCCATTTTCGGATGAAGTCCCCATCGGAATCGTGCTCTAGGGCTTGCTTTGTTGGGTTGTAAATTCGGATGGTGTTGATGCCCGTTACCCCAGCTTGCATTTGAAACTGTGGGTAATGAATGCCGGGTTCAAAATCGAGGAACAGCTGCGCTAAGTGTGTGACACCATCACGCCAGTCCATGTTCATATGGTGAGTGAGAAAGCTCACCAGCATTGAGCGCATGCGGAAATTAATGTACCCCGTATGATGTAGGCAGCGCATACAGGCATCGACCAATGGCACACCTGTCATCCCCATCTTCCATGCCTGAAGATGTATCGGATCTTTTACCGTCTCTTTTTGCAAGAGTGCTTCGTAGGCGTGATTGATACAGCGATATTCCATCGCGCATTCCGATTCAAACTTCTGCATGAAATGACAGTGCCAGTGAAGCCTTGATGAGAGCGCAATCAAGCTGCGACGAAACCCTGCGACTTGCCAGTGCCCCAACAGGTGTTGATAAACCTCACGCAGCGATATATTGCCCCAAGCCAAATATGGGGATAGACGTGTACAGGCATGTCGTGAAGCTTCTGGGCTTGAGATGCTGCGATAGTAATCGCGACCACGGCGCTCAAAGAAGTCATTTAATGTTGCCCATGCCAGTGCGCTTCCACCCGTTTGTATGCCTTTAACTTTGGTTAACCAAGCTGGTGGAGGCTCGATTGCGAATATAAGCTCCTGTGCATCAAGGGTATGTAGTGATTCTGTCGTTAACTGATTTTCTTCTATGGGAGCACGCATGACATTGTTCCAGTGCTTGTCCCAACCGATTCTGTCTTTCGACCCTCTTACGACAGCGCCTTGTGCGAACTCTTGCCATGGGATGTTGTGATCTGTAAACCAAGCAGAGAGTTCTCTGTCACGCTCAAAAGTGCAATTTAATCCTATCTCTTGATGAGAGAAGACGTTTTTGATGCGGTAACGAGATTGAATCGCTTTGAAGCAGTCCATCGCACTGCCATGAAGTATTGAAACCTGATGTCCATACTCTTTCAGCGACCGATTCATGCATTGCAGCGACTGCCAAACAAACCGCCAATGTCGCTCAGAGTAGTGGGCATTGTTTAGCAGCATAGGTTCGAAAATGTAGAGCAATATCGTTGGGGGGTGACCTGATAAAGCGTGTTGTAAAGGTGCGTGGTCGGTGAGTCTTAAATCACGCTTTAGCCACACTATGTTGATTGTTTGCATCTGAGCCCTCTTTCGTTTTCAAGCATTACGAATCAGAGGGCAAAACGTCTCACTGGAAGTGAGTTTTATTTTCGATAATGAAAGGGCAGGTTATGATCTCCTGTTTTCATTATTAGAGAATGCCTAAGCTTTTTAGTTTTCGATAAATCGTATTACGGCTGATACCAAGTATGCGTGACGTCTTACTGATGTTGCCTTGGTTGGCTTGATAAGTTTGCAACAAGGTTTCTTCAACGGTGCTTCTTAAATCGTTACTCGCTGTACCTTTTATGGCATTAGAGGTTGTCGATTGGTGGTGATTATCATGCGCTAACGACGTGAGGTGTTGAGCTAGATGGCTGGGCACATGCTCGAGTGTGAGTTGTGGTTCGTCGTTTGCCAGTAAAGTGGCGACTTTAAGTAGGTTGTCTAACTCGCGGATATTACCCGGCCATGAATAGGCGCATAGCAACCCCATCAAATGCGGGCAGATTGTTCGCTCATCTTCAGCGTATTTACGATGAATATGCTCGATTAAAGCATGCTTATCTTGTCGCTGTTGCAAGCTTGGCAAGGTAAAGGCTAAGCCATTGAGTCTGTAATACAGGTCTTGCCTAAACTCACCGGTTGCGACTAACTGCTCGAGGTTTTTGTGAGTGGCAGCGATGATCTGGCAATCGACTTGGTAGCTCTGATTGGAACCGACAGGCACCACGGATTTGTCTTGCAGAACATGCAGCAATCGACATTGAGCCTCTAATGGCATGTCGGCGATCTCATCTAGAAACAGAATTCCCTTATCTGCTTGGCGGATCTTACCTTGGAATCCTTTGTGGCTTGCGCCTGTAAAAGCCCCCGGCGCGTAACCAAACAATTCAGATTCGATAAGATCTTTCGGTAGTGCACCACAATTCACCGCGACTAAGGGCGACGATTTACGCTGGCTTTGCTTGTGTAAAGCCTTAACAAACTCGCCCTTTCCGACACCGGTTTCACCAAGGATTAATAGGCTAATGCCTTTGTCGATAACCTTATTGGCCTGCTGCCAAGCGTGTTCTATCTGTTGTTCACCATGGTGTAAGTCACACGACACTGAAATAGAGCGTGTGCGCTTGGCTGTTGGGCGTTTTAGGTGCTGTTTTTTAAACACAAAAGGTGCATCAATTGAAGTTCGGTTGAAGAGGGTGTCGATACTCTCACCGACGATCGAGGTTTGATCCAATAGTTGTGAAGCGACCTGATTGTGCGCGACCACCTCTCCAGCTTCGTTGGCTATCACAATCCCTTGCCAACCACTATGAAGTAGCGATTTCTCACACGCGAGATCAATGCGAGTCGTGCCTTGTGGTATATGGCTCAATAATTGATTCCCAACAAGCTGAACCATATTTTGAACGAGCAGTTGCACCGAACTATCGTGTTGCTGCTGCTCACTGGTAATGTCCAATACGCCAACCATTTGCCCTTGATGATCAAACACTGGGCTTGCTGAACAACTGATAAATCGATGCTGGTGGATGAAGTGCTGCTCACCAATGATGGTTACAGGTTTAGCTTCCACGATCGCCGTGCCAATGGCGTTGGTCCCTTTGAGTTGTTCCTGCCAACACGCTCCAGAGCTGAGTGCAATCGAAGTCAGTTTTTCCTTGAACCGCTCTTGTCCCCAACTAGCGAGAATCACCCCTTCAATGTCGGTTAAGATCAAACGACTGTCGGTACGTGCAAACATCTGGTTAAACAGAGGCAGTGCATTGCGCTCGACGATTTGAATCAAGCTCGATGACTGATGACGTCGCTGCTTGAGAATCGACTGTGGCAGGCGAATATCTTCGGGAAGACGTCTCTGTTTTAGCCCCGCTTCTGTGCTGCGGTGCCAAGACGATGAAAGCCAATCTGAGGTGTTTGCTTGTTGAAGGTGCATGACTGTTCCATGTCGTAACAGTGAGAGTGTACCAAATTGGAACAGTTGAACATTGGATTGGTTTCCATACAGCTGTTCAATGCCAACTCACTTTGGGTTGTAAATGTTTGGTAATCATAATTTTACAATTTACTAACAACAAGTTTTGAGGTTGTGGCGTGTGATTTGCGTTGTTCTTGTTGTGAAGAAAGCACGAAGTATCAGTGTTTTAAACAGAAAGCATAAACATAGGCGTATTGTCATGAGTTCTTGTCTCAAGAGAAGTCGCCACAAAAATAAGACAGCTCTCGCTTAATAACGAAAAACACATCTAAGAAGGATCTAACTATGATTTACGCACAGCCGGGTAGTGACAACGCAGTGGTGAACTTTAAAGCTCAATACGATAACTTTATCGGTGGTGAGTGGGTGAAGCCTGTCAGCGGCGAGTATTTTGATAATACGTCTCCCGTGAATGGTCAGGTGTATTGCCAAGTCGCGCGCTCAACCGAGGCGGACATTAGCTTAGCACTCGATGCGGCGCATGCAGCTCGTGCGAGTTGGGCTGCGACCAGTGTGACAGAGCGTTCGAATATCCTACTTAAAATTGCTGACCGCATTGAAGCAAACCTAGAAGAGATCGCAGTTGCTGAGACATGGGAAAACGGCAAACCAGTGCGTGAAACTCTGGCGGCAGACATTCCGTTGGTTGTCGATCATTTTCGCTACTTTGCGGGCTGTATTCGAGCGCAAGAAGGCAGCGCAGCCGAGCTTGATTCAAACACTGCAAGCTACCACTTCCCAGAGCCAATTGGCGTGGTAGGGCAGATCATTCCTTGGAACTTCCCAATCTTAATGGCGGCTTGGAAATTGGCCCCTGCACTGGCAGCAGGCTGTTGTGTGGTGATGAAGCCAGCCGAGCAAACACCAACATCGATTTTGGTGATGATGGAGAAGATCGCTGACCTTCTGCCTGCAGGTGTGGTCAACATCGTGAATGGTTTTGGTAGCGAAGCAGGTCAAGCGTTAGCAACTAGTGACCGCTTGGCTAAATTGGCGTTTACTGGCTCAACAGAAGTCGGCCACCATATTTTGAAATGTGCGGCTGAAAGCTTGATTCCATCAACCGTTGAGCTTGGCGGTAAGTCTCCAAACATCTACTTCCCAGACATTTTTGATTATGAAGATGAGTACCTAGATAAGTGTGTAGAAGGCATGCTGCTGGCGTTCTTTAACCAAGGTGAGGTGTGTACCTGTCCATCGCGTGTGTTGATCCACGAATCGGTCTACGACAAGTTCATCACCAAAGTTGTCGAGCGCGCTCAAACCATCAAGCAAGGTAACCCGTTAGACACTGACACTCAGGTTGGCGCACAAGCCTCTCAAGAGCAGTTCGATAAGATTCTTAGCTATCTAGAGATTGGTCGTCAAGAGGGGGCGAAAGTGTTAACTGGTGGTGAAATCGCGCAGCAACCAGATGATCTGGGTAATGGTTATTATATTCAACCAACCATGCTCGAAGGCAATAACAAGATGCGCGTCTTCCAAGAGGAGATCTTTGGCCCAGTTATCGCGGTGACTACCTTTAAAGATGAAGCTGAAGCGTTGGAAATTGCCAACGATACTGAATATGGTTTGGGTGCAGGTGTATGGACGCGTGATGCCAACCTTGCTTACCGCATGGGTCGCAACATTGAAGCGGGGCGTATTTGGGTGAACTGTTACCATGCGTACCCAGCACACGCGGCCTTTGGTGGATACAAGAAATCAGGCATCGGTCGTGAGACACACAAGATGATGCTCGATCACTACCAGAATACGAAGAACTTGTTGATCAGCTATGATACGAATCCGCTAGGCTTTTTCTGATTACACTAAAATGGATTCAGGGGACTATTTGACTCAGTATAAAGCGCCGTATCAACGGCGCTTATTCCCATTTTATTGCCCCGATCCTGAATGCTCTGACTCACTTTTTTGCAGTGTAATCGAGTCGAGTTCACCTAAATGTTTTACAAACAATTCGAGAAGTTTGGGCTGTCTAGGGTGGTATGCACTCAGTAGTACCATCTTCCGGTTGTATTTCTTGTTGGTTATTGGTGTGATGGTGATGTGTTCATCAAAGAGTTCCAAACCAGGCCAGACTGGAACAATTGATACTCCAACCTCTTCCACCACCAGTTGAGCAATCGCCTCAAGGGAATCCAGGTCAAAAATGGTATTCTTGGTCATCCCTGTGTCGTTCATGAATCGTTCCGACATCTGCCCGCCCCAACAGGTAGGGTCATATCTAATATAAGCGTTGTTTTTCAGTATACTTGCAATAGACCCTTGAATCGTTTTGCTATGAATTAATGCAAGAGGCTCATTTCTCAGTTCTCTACATCGTAATGTTTTTGGGATAGCTGAGGGAGGTGCAACGATAATCGCGGCATCAAGGTCGCCATTGATAAGGCTCCGATTTAAGTCGATAGAATTCCCAGGAATGATATGAAATTTAGCCTGCGGTGCAACTTCGCGAATGGACTTGAGAGTCGATGGGATAAACGCGGTTAATGACGTTGAGTTAGCTCCCACTCTTAACGTGCCATCTAATCCCGACCCTTGCGCAACTTCGATAAGATCACGAGTCTCCCTGATAATCGATTTTGCTTTGGGGACAACCGCCAAACAGGCATAAGTGGCCTGAACAGTACTTCCTGCTCGTCTAAACAGTTTACAGTTAAACTCGCTTTCTAACGTTTGAATCCTTTGACTGATAGCTGCTGGTGTTATGCCTTGGGCACGAGCTGCAGCGGCTATTGACCCTTCCTCTACGACTGCGACAAGGCTTTCAAGAAATCGGCTGTCCATAGGTTTCCTTATGAATGAATATATAAAAAATTAGTTTTTCTACTTTTATGTGGTGAGTAAACTAACTACAACTGCGGCTTAAGTCTAGAGTCGATGTCACTTTAAAAGGAAGCTTAAATGAATTTTGATTTGTGGTTTGCGTTTTTGATGGCGTGCATTGTTTTAGCTGTTTCTCCTGGTGCAGGGGCCGTGAATATGATGTCAATAACAATGAAATACGGCTTTCGCCGAAGCGTGATTTCAAACCTTGGGTTACAAGTTGGGAATATGTTCAATATTGCGATAGTTGGTGTTGGGCTTGGTGCTGTTCTTGCCCAATCAGAGGTTGCGTTTAACGCTATAAAGTGGGTCGGGGCACTCTACTTAATTTATTTAGGTATCAAGAAGTTTACCGAGACGGTGGATAATACAGATTACAAAGAACACCAGCAGAAAGTAAGTGGCTTGAAAATGTTTTGTCAGTCAGTGATTGTCAACGTTACCAATCCTAAAAGTATTGTTTTCCTTGTTGCTCTTTTGCCCCAGTTTATTGTGTCAAGCAGTCCCCATGTAGAGCAGATACTAGTGCTAGGTAGTACTTTACTTACCGTCGATATGCTTGTGATGTTTGGTTATGCACTGTTAGCCAGTCGTTTGAGCGGATTGGTTAAGAATCGCCGTCATATGATTGTGCAAAACCGTATTTTCGGCAGTGTATTTATTGGTACAGGCAGTTTATTAGCGTTGGCTGGGCGAAGCTAATATGGGCTTTCAAGGATATGATGAGTTTATTGATTTACTTAACTCAGATATTGCCTCTTTGAAAGCGCCTATTAATGGCGCTTTTTTCATGGTGTAAACTTCTCGAACAAACTTTTTATTATTCGCTTTTAGAAAAGAAGACTTCTGGCTTATGAGTAGGCCCTGAATTGCCTTCGAGTTGAGTCAGTTCCAAACCTTGTTTACCGACCAAAGAAGCGACCATCTGACGGTTGAACGGGTAGTTCTCTGTGTTGTTGATGAACTCTTTTACATCTACCCATTTGGCTTCCGCAATTTCATCCGTGTCTTGAATCGCAATCTCTTGAGTTTGAGCTATCAGGTGGCAAACAAAGTAGAGGTTCGATTTGCCAAACTGATATGGGTGGCGCGTTGCCATGCCAACTACCGATACAAACTCTGCTTTGATGCCAGTCTCTTCCATGGTCTCTCTAACCACAGACTCTTCAATACTTTCGCCTAGTTCAATGTGGCCGCCAGGTAATTTATAGCCCGTCATACCATGTTCTTTGATAATCAGTACTTGGTTGTGTTCATTAGTGATCAATGCGCCAGCACCCAAGGTGTGAGTGGGAATAAAAGGCACAAATTCAACAATCTTGGATTTGTGAATCAGCGTAATTTCGTCCTCTAGGCAGTTGTGGAACACAAAACCAAGTTCGGTCGCTACAGGGATAAGGTGTGATAATGCAATTGGTAAGCTGATCCAAATGATGCCTTTGTTGTTTTGCTTTGAAAATTCGGTGATCTTGTTTAGTTCAGCATGGAATGAGTCAACATCATATGTGACTGTTGCTGGATTGATGATGATGCCGTTAAATTTATCGAGCGTAAATTCCACAGATGATCCTTTATGGTTTTGATTTATTATATGTCGAGAATTTGGTCAGCTTATATCATCTTAGGTGTCGATAACACTCTAATCATTAAAGGATATATACGAGGTAACCCCACGCCTTCGTAAATACAATCATAAGTTGAGTGTTATTGTTAAAATGGTAAATTAATTGTCCTTACTCTTTATTTTAGCGATCGCTTAGGAAGTCAATCAATAACCTTAAATCCCTTTTCTACTAAAAAACTGTGCCTGCCAATGGTATTTCTCCCCCTTATTTAAATGAGTTTTGTATAAATATAATAAGTAAGCCTCTCTTTATAAATGATAGTTATTTGCATTTATTCGCGATACAAGGAAATATACCCAGCGCAAATGAGAATCGTTTACATTATTATTACTATATTCATTTGTTTTTTATTAGATATTACTTATTTATGGATAAAGGTTGGACCTATGGCGTTAAAAGTATCTAAGCTAGCATTTAGTGTGTGTTTATCATTAAGTTCCTTTACTGTTTTAGGGGAAGCTATTGACCCTGATAAATTAGAAGTAATGGTGGTGACGGCTGGAAAGGTAGCCGAAGAATCACAAAAGTCCCCGATCAGTATTTCAGTGTTATCGGATTACGATGTTGAAAGAGCTGGTATCGAAAACACGTTTGATATTGTAAAAAGAACCCCAAATGTCTCCATGATTAAAGCGGGTAACCCTTCCGATGCGAGTTTTCTTTCTATGAGAGGAATTACCCCCACCATGGAAGGCTCACAATCTGTACTGTTTTTAATTGATGGTGTCATGTATCAAACGTTTGACACAGAATTACTCGATGTTGAACGTATTGAAGTATTGCGTGGGCCACAGGGTACCCTATATGGGCGAAATGCTTCATCAGGTGTTATTAGCATCCATACAAAGGATCCTGACTTTTTCACTGAAGGTAGCGCCGGGTTAACCTACGGAAGTTACAACCAAATTAAGGGCAATCTTATTTCGGGCGGTGCTATTGCAGATAGCGATGAGTGGGCATACCGTACTGCGATTCAATATTCGACGGATGACGGCTATTTTACAAGGGACTATGACGGTAAAGACGACGTTAATGACGTAAAAGACTTTAATGGTCGATTAAAAGTTCGTTGGGTACCCGTTGATCAGTCATGGGATGTAATTGCTACTGTCGATGCCCAAAATCGTAAAAATGGCAATATGTCATTCGCTACACTAGACCAAATTAATCAAGATAGCCATAAAGTCTATTCCAACTTAGAGGGGTTAGCGAAAGCTGATATCTTGACTGGTTCAATTCGTGCAAATTATGCTGCAGATAATTTCGATTTTACGTCTATTACGGCTTATACCAAAGAGGATAAAGTTGATAACCAAGATTTAGACTTTACTCAAATTAAAGGTAATAAACTTTTTATTGATTCAGACTTTTCTCGTGTGACACAAGAGTTGAGATTGAGTTCTGATCAAAATGATGCCATTCGTTGGGTGAGTGGTCTGTACTTCTTTGATGAAACTGCCAAAAATGATATTGGCCTTGATATGCTTACCGAAAAAGGCAAGATGTTTAATCAAACCAAATCAAAATCAAAGGTAAGTAATTACGCTGTATTTGGTAATGTTAATTATCGATTCTCTGACAAATGGGAAGCGATTGCTGGTTTACGTTATGATTATCAGAAAGTTCAGTTTGATTATCTTTACCTTGAGAATATGGGATATCCAGATTCAAACGGCTCAGATGCGGCTAGTTTTTATGAATGGTTGCCTAAAGCTGGTTTAAATTTCTACGCTACCTCCGACATTATGATGTTTGCGAGCATCGCGCGCGGTTATAAAAGTGGTGGTTTTAATATGCTAACTCCGCCAACTATTTCACCAAAGTATGATCCTGAATACACAATAAACTATGAATTAGGAATGAAGAGTGAATGGTTAGATAATCGTATTCGCTTTAATTCGTCAGTATTCTTGATCGATTGGAAAGATCAACAAGTTGAACAGCAGGCTTACCCTAAGTCCTTTACCCAAAATGCAGGGGGCACCGTTAGTAAGGGCGCTGAATTTGAGTTGTCATGGTTAATTCAGCCTGGTTTAACGACTTGGGTTAACGGTGGATTTAATGATGCAAGCTTTGATGATTTTGTTAGCAAGGATTACGACATGAATGGTGGCTTCGCCGGTCAACATGATTATAGCGGTAATCGCCCAGCCAACTCTCCTAAATATACTTATAGCCTAGGTGTGGATTATAACTTCTTAGAAAACTACTTTATTTACGCTGACTATAACGTAACGGGTGATTTTTATTTCGATAGTGCTAACACGACTAAACAAGATGCTTATGGCGTTCTGAACTTAAGGGGGGGGTACACAAGCGATAATATTGACCTGACTCTTTGGGCGAAAAATGCATTAGATAAAGAATACCTGACACGTGCCTTCCCTATGGGGGATGCACCAAATGAAAAATGGTACGGCCGCTCTGGTGACCCAGCGACAATTGGTGCCACTGTCAATCTAAAATGGTAGTTCTCCAATAATATACTCCCCCTCTGTTTGAGGGGGATAACTACAAATTATTCGTGTAGGAAAAAAATAATGCAAGAAATTGTAGCTGGCTGGGTGCAGCAAAGGTTAATGCATAATTTTGAAAATAATGCATTAGAAATAGCACTGAATGATTGCACTGGTGAAAAACATCAGAGCTATAGTTATCAAGAACTATTTTATGAAGTGAGTAAAGTTGCTCGAAATATAAAATATTTTTCCGGGGAAAGAGCGTTATTATTATTACCAGGGGACTCAAGCTTTATTTTTTCGTACCTAGCCTGTCTGATGGTGGGGGTTACTGCGGTACCTGTCAATTTGCCTGGTGTTAAACGGTTACAGCGAGTTAAATCTAATATTGAGCATATCCTGGATGACTGTGAACCAAACCTCATTGTTGCTTTGTCAGCGACCAAAGGAGAAATTGAAAAATTTGGTTGGGATATAAACCGAGAAGTTGTATATCTGGATGAGTTATTCGGAGAGAAACAACCACTTTGTTGGAATGACCTGTGCCCACCCACAGGTCCCGTAATGTTGCAATATTCATCGGGCTCAACGGGAAGCCCAAAAGCGGTTTGTAACTATGATAAAAATATTTATCATCAATTCGACATTATGCTTCAAGTAGAACCAAGTCTGCAGCATATCCACACCGCAAATTGGTTACCTTTTTATCATGATCTAGGCTTGTTCTACGGTCTTATGTTCCCTTTATTGTCTGGTGGTACGTGCAGTTTTATCCGGCCAAGTCAATTTTCTGTAGAACCAGCAAAATGGTTAAACATGATAGAGCAGTACCAAGCCACAATTACCGCTGCGCCTGATTTTGCCTACCAACTGTGTGTTGATTCTATTTCAGATCTCCAAGCCAGTGAGCTGGATCTCTCATCTTTGAAGGTCGTGATGAATGCTGCTGAGCCGATTCGAGCTTCAACGATAAGGAGCTTTTCTCAAAAGTTCGAATCGTCAGGTTTCCAGTCATCTAGATTCTTACCTGCATATGGAATGGCAGAAGCCACGCTTATTGTGAGCCATAAACCTGCGAATGCCTCAGCAGCAATGAAGACTTTTGATGTTGGCTGTCTTGCTGAAGGACATGCTGTTGAATCTATGTCGGGGCGGGAGTTAGTGAGTAGCGGTAGCCAGTTTAATTCTTGGCAAGTTGAGATTGTTGACCCTCATACCGGTGCTGCTTGTGAGTTGGGACAGGTTGGTGAAGTTTGGGTTCGCGGTAATAGCGTGGCGAAAGGCTACTGGAATAAAGCTTCGCTCACTCAACAAACGTTTAATGCATCGATAAATTCAAGTTGTGACGATGGGGAGTATCTGCGCACCGGAGATCTGGCATTTAAGTGGGGAGGTGAATTGTATATTTGCGGCCGCTTCAAAGATGTCATTATTGTTTCTGGTGAAAACCATATGCCTAACGACCTAGAATCTACGATTGAGAGCATGTGTGGTGACATCGAGGTTGGGGGGGCTTGCTTTGTTCAAGATATTAAGTCAGGTGAAATCCATGGGTTATGCGAAGTGCATCGCCATACAGAACAAAGACAATTAATAAAAATTTCAAAAACAATTAAGTCGCTTATCGCTAAAAATCATAATTTATCAGTGAGTCAAGTTACCCTCATCGCAAGAGGTTGCTTACAAAAAACTTCTAGCGGTAAGATCCGTCGAAGCTTGATGCTATCAGAGCTCCAAGCACAAAAATTAAAGCCACTATATATATCGTCGCTACCAGCCACTCCCGCTTTCATTACTGACATTTCTGAATACTTGCGAAATTCCCTTGAAGCTATCGTCGGTATTGAGCTAATTGGTGACAAGCAAGGTTTCACTGATGTCGGACTGACAAGTTTGCTTGCGACACAGTGGTGCGCACAAATTTCGAGTCAGCTTGGTATCTCGATTTCACCTGTACAGTTATTTGCTTATCCAAATCTATCCGCTTTTAGTCAGTTTGTTCAACAGCAACACAGGCAGCAGTCCCCAAAAGAGTTGGTGGAGGAGTTTTCATCTCGGTCAACTGATATTGCGATTATTGCAATTAGCAGTCGTTTACCAAAGCAACAAAACGCAAGTTGGGTTGAGTACGCAGATTGGCTAATTAAAGGCGAATCAGCACTAGCGAGTGTGAGTGATGAGTTACGCACATTTTCTTTACCCATAGGTGCGGTTGATAACATAGACAAATTTGATGCTAATTTCTTTGCTATGTCTTCTCGAGAAGCCTGCTTGCTCGATCCACAACAACGCTGGTTGATGGAGTCAAGTTGGCATCTTTTTGAACAAGCGGGTTGGTTACCTTCGAAATTAAAAGGGTTGCCATTAGGTATTTTTGTCGGCCAGGGAAGCCAAGATTATAGTGATCTGTTGGCTAATCAAAACGCTCCTGAGTTTTTAAAAAGTTATTTAATTACTGGTACGAGTCGTAGTGGTAGTTCTGGTCGACTTGCTAAATATTACGGTACAAGTGGCCCAGCTATTACTATAGATACCGCTTGTTCATCATCTATCGTTGCCATTGATATGGCTGTCCAAAACATTCAATCAAAGCGTTGTGAATCTGCAATTGCTGGTGGTGTAAACCTTCTTCTCTCGTCTCAAATAGAGAGTGCTTTACAAAAAGCAGGGATGCTTTCTCCGAACGGGCGATGCGCTACTTTTAGTGCTGATGCTGATGGTTATGCTCGTGCTGAGGGTTTAGGGTTACTACTACTAAAAGATTATGATGCAGCGATAAGAGATGGTGACCCTATTTTAGCGGTTATTGAGGCCACAGGTGTGGCACAAGACGGTGAGAGTAGTAGCTTGACGGCACCTAACCCACTTGCACAGCAAACACTGTTGAAAGAAGTACTAGCGCGCAGTGGAAGAACAGAAAATGATATTGATGCAATTGAAATGCATGGCACCGGCACACCGCTTGGCGACCCTATCGAATTAAGTGCTATTGATGGTGTTTATCAGAGTCGTATTCAACCGCTGCATTTGACTGCAGGAAAAGCGCAGTTTGGTCACCTAGAATCTGCTGCTGGTGTTGCGGGGGTGATTAGGGCGATCGCTCAAATGCGTGCACAAACTGTTTTCCCTCACCCAACGTTTAAATCGTTTAATCCTGAGTTACGGCCTTGGATTAAACGTTATATTTTTGAGAACGACGTTCGTCCAATACCGTTAAGACGCATGGGGGTTAGTTCCTTTAGTTTTACTGGGACTTTGGGTCACATTATTATTCGTAATCATCAAGATGTGACGGATAAATCTGAGTATGTACTACCACAGATAGGGTTCCTTCCCTTAACAGCAAGTCATATTGGTAGTCTTAGCCAATTGGCTAAAGCTTGGATTCAAACTATAGAATCACACCGTCACAATGCTGTTGAGCTATTCCATGCTTGGAGAGATAAACGCGAGCATCACTTACCAATCCGACGATGTGTTCCATTTACAGATATTGAAGACTTACTATGTAAATTAAAACAAATTGCGGTAGGTCAATCTTTCGTTTCGTCGGCATTACCAGCCGAGCTTGAACAATGGTGCAATGGTGCTGATTATGACTGGTCGCACTTTAGTGAGAAAGTGACTTATCCAACCGAAATTTTATTGGCTTTACCGCTATACCCATTTAAACGAGAGAAGTACTGGGTTGAACAGCAAAATACAGGTAGCAAAAATAATATAGAGGAAGCCACTTTACCCACGAAATCAATCATTGATCATCAAGCATTCTTAACTGAATGGCTGAGCGATGTTCTACTTATCGAGCCAGGAGAAATAGGCTTAGACGCTGATTTGATTAACTTAGGCTTGGATTCATTGCAGATGATGGATCTTGTTGATGAAGCGAAAAAGCACAATGTTGTGTTTGAACTTGTTCGGATGTACGAAGCGCCAACTTTAGCTGCGTGGTCTGCATTATGGCAATCATCAGTAAGTTGTGACCAAGTTGCTGAAAAATATCTAGATG
This sequence comes from Vibrio sp. IB15, assembly GCF_016406055.1. Classification (NCBI taxonomy): domain Bacteria; kingdom Pseudomonadati; phylum Pseudomonadota; class Gammaproteobacteria; order Vibrionales; family Vibrionaceae; genus Vibrio; species Vibrio sp. IB15. Next base: position 26,988 of record NZ_JAEFCE010000014.1, on the reverse strand, counting down.
CTAAAAAAGAACAAGATACTGAAACAGTATTAACTCACCCTTTCGAGTTGACCAGTGTTCAACAAGCGTATTGGCAAGGTAGGAACAGCACACAAACTCTTGGTGGGGTTGCATGCCAGGTCTACCTAGAGCTTGATAGTGAATGGATCGATAGTGACAAACTTCGTTTAGCGCTTGATCGCCTATATGTCCGTCATAGCATGTTACGAATGAGGATGAATAGCGATGGTCTTGGCTATATTACAGCGAATGCTCCAACGCAAATCCATGAATATGATTGGAGAACTCTTGACTGTGAATTAGCAACAAGTAAACAGGCAGATCTGAGGCGTAATTTAGAAGCGCAGATTCTGGATTTAGAAAATGAATCTGGCTTGGCAATTAATTTAAGTCATAGTCCGCGAGGTAGTCGTCTTCACTTCAATGTTGATATGGTTGTTGCTGATGCATTAAGCATTCAAATCCTGCTTGATGATCTAGCTCAGTTCTATCTCGATGATAATTGTGAACAACTTGCGCAACCAACCCTGCATTTCCCTCAATATCTATCAGCAATACGTGAGCAAGCGCATGTAGAGGCTGATCGTCAATATTGGCTAGCACAACTGCCTAGCTTGCCTTCGGCGCCGCAATTACCGTTGGCAAAACGACCGGAAGAAATCAAACAACCTGTGTTCGTTCACCGTGAATGGCGTTTAGCTGCCGATAAATGGCGAGCATTACAGCAAGCATGCCGTCAACACCGTATTACTCCCTCAATGATGTTGGCGAGTTGTTATGCGGAGACCTTAAGAGGCTGGAGTGATAATAAGGATTTTTGTTTAAATCTTACGATTTTCAACCGACGTCATACTGCCATGGATGTGTCGGGTGTTGTTGCTGATTTTACTACGCTGATGCTATTAGCATGCCGTGATGGAGAAGCATCCAATATCTTAGATAATGCAAGTGCATTGAATCGCCAATTTATGGCGAATCTTGACCATAGTGATTTCGATGCAATTCGCTTGTTAAGAGAGCTTTCCAAGCAGAGAGGCTCTCAAGTTGCCATGCCGATAGTTTTCACTAGTAACCTAGGTAATGACTTCCTTGGCGATAGTTGTCTGGGTGAGATGAATTATGTCATCTCTCAGACGCCTCAGGTTTGGATTGACTGTCAGGTAATGGAGGGAAAAGGGGAGTTGATAATAAGTTGGGATACAGTCGATGATCTATTCCCAGCCAATATGGTCGATCAGATGTTTGCTAGCATGGGGAGGCTAATCACTGAAATAGCGCAGCGACCTAACATGCTGAAACAAACGGTGCCCGCGTTTTTAACCGAAGAAGCAAGAAAAGATCGTGCTTCGAGAAACAGCAGTGACGTGATTTCGTACGCCCCTCGCACTCTCCATCAGCGATTCTTTGAATTGGCAGAGGCGCAACCTGATGCCATTGCGGTTATTGAAAATAAAGCGTCGATGTCTTATCGCCAGTTGTCAGAAAGTGCTGGTGAACTTGCCTATCGTCTCAAGCAAGAAGGTGTACTGTCTGGGGATCGTGTGGCGATTTTATTGCCAAAGGGAGCATCACAAGTTGTCGCGGTGTTGGCAATACACTTATTGGGCGCTAGTTATGTCCCCCTCGATATTGAGCAACCAGTCGCTCGGTTGAATCAAATTATTGAGCAAGCAGCAATTAAAATCGTTGTAATAAATCAGGGTGCTGTGGAGGCAATTACCAACCAAGAAGCAATGGCTGGTTGGTCATTACTCGATATTGATGAACGTGGGCAAGAGCACATCATAGCAACACAAATTGCTTCGGTATCACCACACGATGTTGCTTATATTATTTATACCTCTGGCTCTACCGGTATTCCTAAAGGCGTTATTACTACCCATCAAGCTGCGGCCAATACTATTGATGATATTAATCAGCGTTATCAGTTGGTTAGTGACTGTCGAACATTTGCTTTATCGGCACTGAACTTTGATTTATCTGTCTTTGATATTTTTGGACCACTTTCTGTAGGGGGCTGCGTTGTTGTTCCTCAACAGTCAGAACGAAAAGAAGCAAAAGCGTGGATTTCATTGATTCATGAATATCAAATTACGATATGGAATAGTGTGCCTGCACTGTTCGAAATGTTGTTAATTGCAGCTGAAAATGACACTCGTCAATTGCCAAGCTCGATGACAAATGTTCTGTTGTCAGGCGACTGGGTTGGTTTGGATTTACAACCAAGATTAAATGCTTTGAACCCATCAATTCAATTGACGGCATTAGGAGGGGCAACAGAAGCTGCGATTTGGTCTAATGCTTTTGATGTCAATTACGTAGAGACGGATTGGACAAGCATCCCATACGGTTATTCATTGAGTAATCAAAGTTACCGAGTGATGGATGCCTTGGGCCGAGATTGTCCTGATTGGGTGATTGGTGAGCTCTGGATTGGTGGTCAGGGGGTTGCAGAGGGGTACTTTGCTGACCCTGAAAGAACAGCAGCACAATTTATTTTCCATGATGGGCAACAGTATTACCGAACTGGTGATATGGGACGTTTTTGGTCTAACGGGATCGTTGAGTTTATTGGGCGACGAGATAACCAGGTCAAACTTAATGGCTTTAGGATTGAACTTGGGGACGTTGAACATGCGGCAGAGCAATTTTCTGGGGTGCAAAAAGCGATAGCGCTATTGCTAGATAAACCACAGAAACATATTCAACTTTTTGTTTCTAAACAGCAAGGTGAGGTGAGTGCTCTTCAAACAGAGTATGAAGCTGATATGACGCTGCTTGATACAAAGGTATCGCAACCCACACCACCAAAGCCTGTCGATCACACCGCTATTGAGCAAGCAATGGCAACGCATGTTATGCGTTTGGTGCTCGATAAGATGGTGATAGCAAATAACGTTAAACCGGGTGCGTCACTGACGCTGGATGATTGGCTATGTAGTTTGCATATTACACCTCGTTTTCAAGCTGTATTTGAAAGCTGGTTGCATGTTCTCGTTGAAACAAAGCAATGGTCAGCTGAGCGGGGATACTGGCGTCAAGAGCAAGACGTCGTTAGTCCAATGGTTGCCTACCAAAAGAAGGTCGCGCATATGCCTGCTCATGCTTCAATCTTATCGGCATTAGAAAATAAGGTTGATTGGTATGTTGATTTGATGCAGGGCGAGGTGAGTGAAATTACGCTTATTGATGACCCGGTGTTGACACCTGAAGCGTTAGCATTAATCCACCCTGATTTTTCATCAACGGAACAATATATTGTTGAAACAATAGTCTTACTTTCTAAGCAATTGGGTCGGGCTGTAAACGTTGTCGAGCTCAATGGTAGAACGGGTCATTTAGCATCACATATATTGAATCAATGTGACGCTAGCCAGGTAAGTTACTGCGTAGCTGAACAAGCTAAGTCGGTTCTTGATCAAGCGACATTCCGATTAGCGGGCTATGGGGATCATGCTTTTGCTTGTGCATTAAGCGACGTTGAAAGGCATCGCGCTGATTTGGTGATCAGTAACAATGCACTCCATCGTTTTAATGATGTGAATGAAGGGATTAACCTAATGTCTTCACTTATCGCACCAAGTGGTCATTTTGTTGCGATAGAGACGCAAGCGCTGAGCCCTCTTGCATTATTAACGGTGACATTAATGCAGCCAGAAGCGTTAATGAGAAGCGTAGATCAAAGCCCTTATCATGATTGTCGCCGAGGGGGGGCTTCACCTCTACTTGATGCCCAACAATGGCAAACTAGTTTGCAAACTTCATCACTAAGCATGAATGTCTTGCCTGCAGTAAATAAAGCGAACTTATTAGTGATGACGGGGCGCCAGGCTGAAACCCTTGCTGTGTCGGATACCTCTCAACTGGCTGACTGGTTAGCATTACAGCTACCCAATTATATGTTGCCTCAACACATTGTCGTTTGTTCAACAATGCCTTTAACAAACAATGGCAAAATTGACCGTACTCAACTGCGCTTATCAGCTGCCAATATTGCTATGGTTACTCATGAAGATAAACAAGATTGCGTAACCGACAATGAAAAGTATGTTGCAGAGGTTTGGGCGCAAGTTCTTGGTGTAACACCATCACGTACAGATAATTTCTTCCTGTTAGGAGGCGATAGTCTTCATGCAACAAGAATTACGGCGGCATTGGGCGAGGTTGGCTTTAATAGTGTGAAGTTGTCCGATGTCTTTTCACTTCCTGTGTTGAGTGACTTTGCTCGCCATTTAGAATTTGATGCAGGTGAAATTTCATCACAAATCACGTTAGTGCATAACGAGAATGAACGTTATCAACCTTTTGTGCTGACTGATGTTCAACAAGCCTACATTATGGGGCGAAACGAAGGCTTTGTGATGGGCGGTGTTGGCACACATTTCTATTCTGAATTTGAAGCTGATGGCTTTGATGTGACGCGTCTAGAGCAAGCGCTTATGCGTTTAATTGAGCGTCATGACACCCTTCGTATTGTGTTTGATGACCAAGGGCAACAAGTTTGTATTCCGTCAGCACTTTACTGTCCGATGGAGATTGTCTCTTGTACTGAAAAACAGTGGGAAGAAGTTGTTACTCATCAACGTGAGGTGCTATCTCATCGAGTGTTAAATCCTCAGGTATGGCCGCTTTTCCACCTGACACTCATTGAGTCTGAATGTGGGAAAAAACGGCTATGTATCGGCTTAGACAATGTCATTCTTGATGGTCTTAGCATGCGGATTTTCTTTGCTGAGCTTGGAATTTTATATCGTGATTTGGAAGCCGACTTGCCAGAGTTGGGGATTACGTTCCGTGATTATCAACAGCAAGTTTATCTGCAAGAAGAGCATGAATCCCAAACATTAGCGAAGAGTTATTGGTTAAGCAGACTGCCTAGTTTACCGGAGGCTCCGCGTCTGCCGTTAAGCATGGAGCCAAATCAATTAGAGAAGCCACGCTTCGTTCGACGCCAATCCTGCTTGTCTAAAGAATTATGGAGCCGTTTAACAGAGAAAGCACGAGAGTGTGCGATCACGCCGTCTTGTTTGTTGCTTAACTGTTATGCGCAAGTATTGGCAAAATGGTCCGAATCCTCATCGCATTGCATCAATGTTACTTTGTTTGATCGCAAGCCTGTCCATGACAATATTCAGCACATTATGGGGGATTTCACCTCACTCTTGTTACTCGAGACCAATCAAATTGCAGGTGAAAGTTGGTTGCAAAGTGCTGAGCGTTTGCAACAGCAGTTATGGCAAGACTTGGAGTACGCCGATGTTTCTGCTGTTTGGGTGATACGCGAGTTAGCCAAGTTAAAAGAAGTGACTGATTTGAGTATGCCAGTGGTGTTCACTAGTGCACTAGGTGCGGACACTAGCCTTGATGAGTCTTCTGAGTTAGGCATTACCCGATCTGTATGGGGCGTATCTCAAACACCTCAAGTTTGGATTGACCATCAAGTATTTGAGCAAGATGGAGAATTACACTTTAACTGGGATGTTGTCGAGGCGTTGTTCCCTGACGGTGTAGTTGATGCAATGTTTAATTCATATTGCCAATTATTGGAGCAACTTGCTGACTGTGATTGGTCACAGCCATCGCCAATAGCGTTACCTGCATCACAGCGAGAAGTTCGCACTCTTGTTAACAGCACTCAGGACGTGGTGCCTCTGCGAGCAATGCACATTAGTGTGTATGAAAAAATGCAAGCAGCACCTGAGGCGACGGCGATTGTCGCTAATGGTCAGCGCTATAAGTATCGAGATCTGCATACAAAAGTGAGTCAGGCAGCGTACCAGTTGCAAAAACATGGAATTGCTAAAGGTGATTGCGTTGGTGTCATGTTGCCGCGCTCTATCGAGCAGATTGTTTCTGTCCTTGCAATTCAGTGGATTGGAGCGGCTTATGTACCATTAGCAACTGATTGGCCAAAAGCTCGAGTTGAGTCTGTATTGGCGCAAGCATGCATCAAGTTCGTGATTTGTGACCGCAACGAGTTGTTTGAGAATGGTGGCCAAGGGATCAATGTTGAAAGCTTGCTGGCTTCTGAAGAAGCTTTGGTTGAGCCCCTTCAGAGCACGCTTGATGAGTTGGCTTATGTGATCTTCACCTCAGGCAGTACAGGAACACCGAAAGGGGTTGCGATCACTCATGGCGCGGCCATGAATACCATTGAAGCGGTCAATCGTCAGCACAATGTAACTGCAGATGACAGTGTCTTAGCGTTATCAGCCTTGTACTTCGACCTATCAGTATATGACATTTTTGGCTTGCTGTCTGTTGGCGGGAAATTGGTGCTTATCAACGATGAGCAAACCAGAGACGTTGGCGTTTGGTTAGAGTTGGTTCAGCAGCATCAAATTACCTTGTGGAATACCGTACCAGCATTGTTAGAAATGCTTTTGATGGGGAATGAGTCACAGGCTGAATGTCAGCTATTGACCTCATTGCGCTGCGTTATGTTGTCAGGTGATTGGATCAATCTGGAATTACCTGAACGCTTACGTCGTAACAGTTGTCTTGCCAAATTCGTGGCGATGGGAGGTGCGACTGAAGCTGCAATTTGGTCGAACTATTGTGTTGTTCAGCAAGTTGAAAAGCAATGGCGTTCAATTCCTTATGGTAAGCCTTTACCAAATCAATGTTTTAGAGTTGCAAGTGATATTGGTGATGACTGCCCTGACTGGGTTGCCGGTGAACTATGGATTGGGGGAGATGGTGTCGCCCAAGGTTACATTGGTAATGAGGAATTAACTCAGCAGCAGTTCTGTGAACATCAATCACAACGTTGGTATCGAACCGGTGATATAGGGCGCTACTGGCCTGATGGAACTATAGAGTTCCTTGGGCGTCGTGACCACCAGGTTAAAGTGGCAGGGCTGCGTATTGAACTCGGTGAAATAGTGAAAGCACTTAAGTCATGCGCTGGAGTGAAAGATGCGATTGTATTGATTGAGCATCATGATTCTCGTCCTAAGATTCATGCTTATTTGTTGTCGAATATGGCCGTCGAACTGTCGATTATTCAGCCGCAATTATTAAATTATTTACCAAGTTACTCTATGCCTGATGGCTACGCCGTACTTCAAGAATGGCCACTCACAGCTAACGGTAAAGTCGATCGAAATGTATTAAAAACCTTGGAACTTTCAATTTCTAATGAGAGTGAGTTTGTTGCACCAAGTACAGATGAAGAGATTGTTCTGACTCAAGCAATGCAACAAGTTCTTGGTATTAATACGCCAATTAGCGCGAGCGATAACTTCTTTGCCTTAGGCGGAGATTCATTTGTTGCGATTCAGCTAGCTAGCACACTCCAACAACAGCACGGCATTACTTTGCCACTTCACGCTGTGTTTAATTTACAAACGATTTCACGTATTGCACTTGCTCTTGAGACCTCAGAAAAAGAGAGCAACGAGGTTGATTTTGAGGAAGGAATCTTATGAAAAAAGGAACAACATTAATGTCACCATTAGCGTTACTGCAACAGTTAGAAGCCAAGAAAGCCGAGTTTTGGCTTGAAGCTGATGCCTTGAGGTTCAGAGCTCCTCAAGGCGTAATGACCAAAGAGGTTGTTGAGCAGCTGAAAGCAGTAAAAAGTGAATTAATAACAATACTAAAAGAGCGTGAATTGGGCGCTGTTCTTTGTCCTAGTATGAAAGATAAATATGAGGTTTTTCCGGTAAATGATGTACAGGCCGCTTATCTTATTGGACGGCAAAATGTGTTTGAGTTCGGTGGCACAGGCTGCCACGGTTACTTTGAGCTCGAATTTGCACATCTTGATGTTGAGAAGCTAAACCAAGCTTGGAATAAGCTCATTGAACGCCATGAGATGTTGCGAGCTATAGTCTTTTCTAATGGTACTCAGCAAATACTATCACAAGTACCTGAGTATAAGATTGAATGTGATTTGCAAACTGATACGAGGCTAACGTATCGGGCAAACATGTCCCATCGCGTTTATGACACTGAAGCATGGCCTCTGTTTGACTTAAAAGTAAGCGAGTCGGAAGGTAAATCATACCTGCATTTTAGTATTGACCTATTGATTGCAGACTTTATGAGTATTCAGGTGATTTTGTCTGAGTTGATTCATTTTTATCATGAGTCTGAATTGGTGCTAGCGCCTCTTAGCTTATCGTTCAAAGATGTCATGGAGTTTGAAAAACGACAGAAGCTGACAGACAAATATGCGCAAGCGAGACAATACTGGCAAGACCGAGTGCCTCATTTGCCAATGGCACCAGAGTTATCACTCCTCGCTGATATTAATGATGGTTTGACGTCGGAAGCTAAGAAAGAAACACCGCATTTCACTCGCCATGAAATGCAATTAGCGCCAGAGCAATGGGCTGAACTCGAAAGTCAATGTAATCATCAAGGGGTTAGTCCTTCATCGCTATTACTGACGCTCTTTAGTGAAGTGTTAGCTAAGTGGTCTAAATCAAAACATTTTTGCTTGAACATGACGGTAATGAATCGTGAACCGATCCATCCAGATTTACTCAACATGGTGGGGGATTTCACGAGTGTCAACTTGCTGGAAGTGAATCTTACGGAGTCACGAACCTTATTAGCACAAGTGAAAGAGCAGCAGAATCAATTGTGGCAAGACTTAGAGTATAAAGCGTTTAGTGGCGTTGAGGTTATGCGTGAAATAGCCCGACAACGTGGTGCTGATTATGCTCGCATGCCAATAGTCTTCACGAGTGCATTAGTCGGTAGTAATAGAGAGCAAGTTTCAGAGACCAAATCTCAGTACGAGATGGGGATGGAGGTTGCATATGGTGTTAGTCAAACGCCTCAAGTTTGGATTGATTGCCAACTTATGAATCGAGACCGCAGTTTGTACATCAATTGGGATGTACTTGACGGCATATTCCCTGACTCAATGATCGAGTCAATGTTTACTTGTTTTGAAGGTGCGATTGAACAAGTCATTGCTGGTGGGCTTCAGCTGTGGGATCAAGCTACTCGCTTTGCTTTACCGAATAAACAACAACAGGTTCGCGAACAGGTAAATAATACGATTAAACCTGTTGCTGAATCTATGTTGCATCAACTGGTGTTAGAGCAAGCAGTGTTAACGCCTGATGCGACAGCACTGGTTACGCCCGAACAAACACTGACATACGATGAGCTGATCGTTCGTTCAAAGTCACTGGCGAGCAAGTTACCAAAGGGAGTTCGTATTGCGATTGCGATTGATAAAAGTGTTGAACAAGTTGTTTCAACATTAGCAACGTTATTAGCTGATGGGGTGTATTTACCGCTTGACGTTAGTCAGCCGGTTTCTCGTATGAAACAAATTCTGTTTGATGCCGATGTAGAGTTGGTGTTGACGCGCTCAAATGAACTTGCCCAACAGCTAGCAGACGATGGGTTTGAGGCCGTCAATATTTGTGATGCGCAAGCGCTACAAGGTCGTGTTCATAACATTGGCAGTACAGAGATAACTCAGTCATCTGAACGACTGGCTTACATTATTTATACCTCTGGTAGTACAGGAAGCCCCAAAGGTGTCATGGTAAGTCATCAAGCGGCTGTGAATACTGTGGTCGATATCAATCGTCGCTTTGACATTACAGCAAGCGATGTGGTGTTTGGATTGGCTAAACTAAGTTTTGATCTCTCAGTTTATGACATCTTTGGTACCTTAGCTTGTGGTGCTACGTTGGTGCTACCTTGCGAGAAAAATATTCAAAACCCAGCAGAATGGACTCGTCAAATTCGAGAACATAACGTCAGTGTTTGGAACTCTGTACCTGCGCAGATGACAATGTTAACGCGATATTTAGCCGACGAATCACTACCTACGCTGGATAGTATTAAATGCGTAATGATGTCTGGTGATTGGATTCCGGTCGCATTACCTAAAGCGATTGCTACCTTGATACCTGACGCCCGACTATACAGCTTAGGTGGCGCGACAGAGGCCGCTATTTGGTCTATATATTTCCCAATTGATCCTACCTTTGATTATTACACTTCTATTCCTTACGGTACTCCGTTATCAAATCAGATGTTTGCTGTACTGGATGACAAAGGTATGGCCTGCCCTGACTGGGTTGCAGGTGAACTGTGTATTGGCGGTAGCGGGGTAGCGCTCGGGTACTGGCAAGATGAAGAGAAAACGGCTGCCCATTTCTTCCAAGATGCGTATACCGGAACACCTTGGTATCGAACGGGTGACCGAGGTTATTACCGAGATGATGGTGTAATCGTGTTTGTTGGTCGTGATGACAACCAAGTAAAAGTACGAGGATATCGAGTTGAGCTTGGTGAAATAGAATCAGCGCTTGAGCGTCAATCATCAGTATCTCAAGCTGTCGTCTTAGCGCGAGGAGATAAGCATAATTATCACCTTCAAGCTTACATTGAGCCGGCTATTTACCAAAATGATGCAAAAAGTACTTTGTTCTCGCATCAATTTGCAGAGACGGAAACCGAGTTAACTTTGACGGCAGAAGCTATTAGGCAAACAGTGCCAGAGAAGTCGGTAACAGACTTTGTTTATTATTTAGATAGAGTCGCTTTGCTCCATATGGTTCAAGCATTGCAATCAAGTGGAGGATTAGGTGAAGGTCAACAGAAAAACATCGATGACATGATTGCTGATGGTAATTATGCGCCTCGTCATAAACAATTATTAAGTCGATGGCTAAAAGCGCTTATTGAAAATCAGCTAGCACGACATGATGGAGAAACATACGCTTTACTACAGCAAGTGAGCGAAGATGATATCTCGTTATGTTGGAAAGGATGTTACGAAGCACTGGAGTGTTTGGATGGTGATAAAGGCTTAGTTAACTACCTTGAGCGAAGTAGTCAATGTTTGCCTGAGTTACTGCGAGATAAGGCCGATCCTCTCGATTTGTTGTTTCCTGATGGCAAGTTAGATGTCGCGACATCAACTTACCAAAATAACTTGATCAGCAAAATTATGAATAAAATGTTGATCACAGCGGCGTTAAGTAAAGTAAAGCATTTAGCTGAACGTGCTCAGCCAATTCGTATCCTAGAGATTGGTGCTGGTGTTGGTGGTACAAGTAACGAGCTTATTCCGGCTCTAGCAGCACATAATGTCGAGTATACCTTTACTGATGTTTCATCATTTTTCCTCAATGAAGCTAAGCTTCGTTATCAAGGTTATGATTTTGTTGATTATCGCTTATACGATTTCAATCAACCTGCGTTAGAGCAAGGTTTTGATTGCGGTCAGTATGATCTGGTTGTTTCTTCTAATGTGTTACATAACGCAGTTGTTGCGCGTGAAGGGTTAAATCACTTACGTGAGTTAATGAAGCCAGGGGCTTGGTTACTTGTAATTGAGGCGACAAGAGATAATTACCAACTTATGACTTCAATGGAATTCAAACATGGCTTGACCGCTCATAATGATGAACGTTTAGCATTAAATTCTCCATTTATGCCTCAGGAACGTTGGTTAAACGCAATGTCGGATGTAGGGGCTGAGCAGTTATTTGCGTTCCCTAATAATCAAGAAGCCTTATATCAATTAGGTCAAAGTTTTATGCTGGCCCAATTCAATGGTCAGAAGCATGAATGTGATAAGACTGAAATCTTAGAACAGCTTAGTAAAGAGTTACCTAGTTATATGGTACCTGCACAATTGGCTGTCTTAGACCGTTTTCCGCTTACAAATAACGGTAAAATAGATAGAAAGGCGTTACCTGAAATTATAGGCCATCAAGAGACTCTACAAAATGAGGTATCAGAAGACCTTGATCAACTTGAGACGTTATTACTATCGTCATGTCGGGATGTGATTGGTAACCCTAATATGGGGCCAAATGATGATTTCTTTGGTGCGGGTGGTGACTCATTATTGATAACGCAGTGGGTGAGTAGGATCAGCCAAGAATTAGGTGAAGAATTTGTTCCCTGGGAAGGGACACTTCGCCAGGTATTGCAAACCCCCACTATTAAAGAGCTTGCGATCTTCTTACGAAAACAAACGCCAATTCAGCAGCACTGCAGTGCGATTGAAGATAGTTCAACGGCTTTGCAACGTATTAAAGAAGGTGACGGCGCACCTATCATTATTCTTCATGATGGTAGCGGCACTGTAATGCCTTGCTTAGCACTCGTAGAGCACCTTACAGCGCCAGTTTATGGCATTAGTGTTCAGGATAGACAGCAATATTTAACCATTCCAAGTGAACATTTGATCGTTGAATTAGCTGATCAATACAAAGCCTTATTGGAAGATAATTTTGACTTGTCTAAATGCCATCTTTTTGGTTTTTGTATGGGGGGGTTAATTGCTTTTGAGCTGGCAAGACAAGCGATGGAATGTGGCTCTCCGTTCGCATCATTGACGATCGCAAGTAGTTATCAAATTCCGTACAAAGTAAATGACCCTATGATGACGGATGTCGCTCTTGCTAAAGAACTGAATGTACCAAACCCTTGGGGCGGTATTGATTTACTTCAGCTTGAGCAAACTTATTTGGCTTTATTAGCCACTAAGCCTAATCAAATTAATATTGAAGATGTAGTGGCTAAAGCTAAACAGCTCGGCTTTGATAAACTCTCACTAAATTATGCGAGTTACGCAAAAGCAAATGAAGCACAGCGTATCGCTTATTTCCAAACAGTACTTGATATCCAATCAAATCAACAAACGGCAAAAGTAGGAGATATTTCTCAGCTCTATCCAGTGTTCCATCACAGTTTGCAGGCTGTGACTCATTATGAACCATCTTTTTATAGTGGTGATTTCACTTTCGCTTGTCAGCAAGATGAAACTTATTTACTGCCCACGCTTAAAGCCGATATGCATGACTTTTGGCAGCAATATAGTGTTGGTGACATTGATGTTATTTCACTTGAAGGTGATCACTTCACCTGTATGCAATCATCTCAAGTTTTACCTCTAGCTAAGCACTTAAACACAGTTGCTGTGCAAGGAGGAAAGCATGAATAGAGTCGCCATCTTCGGAGCTTGTGGTGAAGTGGGACAACATATAGACCAAGCGCTTTGTGCGCTTGGTTATCAAGTTACGCGAATAGGACGGCAGCCACGTCCTGACTTAACACATTATAGGATTGTTGATTTGTATGATCAGAAGGAGGTGGCAGCTGTTTGCCATCATCATGATTTGATCATAAATGCAGCAGGGCCTGCGTCGGCGATTCGAGACAATATAGCTCGCGTTGCAATAGACACTCATACCTTATATGTCGATGTGGGGGGGGAGCAGGATGTTTTCGGTCACGTTCAGCAGCAGTTGCAGGGTCGAGACTTACCAGTTAGCTGTGTTTTTGGAGCGGGTTTTGTTCCCGGTTTTACCTCGTTGCTTCCTTTTATTGCCAAAGAAAAGCTACAAGAACTGCACAGTATCGAGCTTTATGTAGGGGGTATTGAAGCATTTACATCAACGTCTGCGATAGATTTTATTGCAAGCTTAGGGGGTAATGATGCTTTAAGCGGGGTGGTAATTAGAGATGATATAAAGGTGAGAGAGGGGACAAGAGAGGGGTATCAACCACTACCTGAGGGAAAAGAATTTACCGCATTACCTTATTTGAGTGCTGAGCATCAACGCGTCGCTAACACACTTTCAATATCTAACTTCGCGGCCTTTAATTTAGTCGCTGATCGACAGTTATTAATGTCAGCAAATGAAAGTGCTAAGGAGCAAACTGCAGCGTTAGTTAGTCTGAGTCAATCCATGGTTCAGAAGCATGGTACTCAGCAATATTGCGTAATGGATGTGCAAGGTTGGATTGCTCAACAGCCAGTTAATTTAACGCTTCGTTGTAAGTTTAATAATGGCTATCGAATGACGGGACTGGTCACCGCTTTTACTGCGCACCAATTGTTAACGCAATCATCATCGCATTTAAATAATGGGGTGTTTTGGCTTTCTGAAATAGTTGAAACAGGTCATTTAATCTCGTTTTTGCACGAACAAAATATGTTTAGTCATTGGGACCTCTCGATTGAGCCTAATTATGAATTAGCGTTTGAAGAGGGAGCTTTGTGATGAAAACATATCGTGTTGTTGTATGTGGAACGCTTTTTGGTCAGGTATACCTTTCCGCATTTAAAAGCCAATTCCCAGGATTTGAACTTGCTGGAATTTTAGCAAGAGGAAGTGAACGCTCGTTAACAATAGCTAAGGAGTATGGTGTGCCTTTATATCGTGAGGTGTCAGAATTACCTCAAGATATTGATATTGCATGTGTTGTTGTTCGTTCTGCAATTGTAGGGGGGGCTGGGTCACAACTTGCCCGCGCATTATTAGAAAAAGGCATACATGTTCTGCAAGAGCATCCCGTTTATGAAAAAGATGTCGTGGAATGCTTAAAGTTAGCGAGGAAAAATGGATGTCATTACCAAATTAATACTCATTATCCTAATGTGCCAGCTGTTCGCCACTTTGTTGAGTACTTAAAGAAAGCGCGTGAAACTCAGCAGCCTTGCTTTATTGAAGCGACCTGTGGAGTACAAGTGATTTGCGGCTTGCTCGATATGTTGGGACAGGCATTAGGAGGGGTTACGCCATTTGAGTTCCATTCTAATGTTGATTGGTCTGAGGTGAGAAAATTAAAGTCGGAGCTATTACCGCCTTATCAAGTAATTCACGGTGTTTTTGCTGGGGTTCCGCTCATCTTGAAGATTCAGAACCAGTTGGATCCAGGCGACCCTGATAACCATTTCCACATTATGCATCGCATTACTGTGGGGTTACCGAGTGGCAATTTGGTGTTAGTTAACACACATGGCCCAGTGTTATGGAATAGAGCTTTTCATATACCTCGAACCCCTGAGGAAAATGGGATGAGAGAGTTGCTCGATAAACAACAAGCGCCAGAGTTTTATCAGCCCGCTTCTTGCGAGTTTCTATACAAAGAAATGCCAAGCTTAGAAGAAATTATTGACGAACACTGGTCAGAGGCAATCAGAACAGCATTACATAGCATGGTAAGTAATATTGAATCACCAACCCCTGCATCAGCACAGTTCTTACTAGGACAAGCATCAGTATGGCGATCTTTAATGGGGTGTATTGGGAATCCTGAAGTCATTTCGGCGCAAGAGCCAATGTTAACGAGCCCTTCTATTGAAGGTTGGTTGGTTGAATATCATCAGGAGAGTGAAAATGCATAAGCAATTGAAACTCATCAAACCAGGCACACGTAGGCAGCTAATCTGTTTCCACTTTGCTGGAGGGAATGCGGAATATTTCATGCCGTGGCGTGACCATATTGATGAGCATACCGCTGTTTATGCAGTGCAACTCTCAGGTCGTGGTCATCGACTATCAGAAAAACTCAAGACTTGCTTACACCAGTGTGCTGATGAGGTTGCGCAAAGTTTATCTTTTTTGCCTCATCGCCCCACCTCCTTTTTTGGCCACAGTATGGGCGCCGCTTTGGCGTTTGAAACCGCAATACGCTGGGAGCAGCAGGGTCGTAAATTGGCGCATTTCTTTGCTTCAGGACGAATTCCACCGCATAAAAGTAGAGGGACCAACTACCATAAGCAAAGTGATGATGCTTTGGTTAACAAAATCATGGGGTTAGGGGGAACATCAGAGGTTGTTTTTGATAACCCAGCCCTTAGAAAGTTAATGCTACCCATTATTCGTGCTGATTTTGAGGCAATAGAAAGCTATCAACGAGACTCTTTACCAACACTTTCCTGTCCTCTTAGTGCTTTGCTGGGTGAGGGAGATACAGAAGTAACAGAAAGTGAAATTCTAGATTGGTCATTAGCAACTGTGGGGGAGTTTGGTTTTCAGCGTTTTTCTGGTGGGCATTTTTACCTTAATAACCTCTGTCCTACATTGTTTGACTACCTTAAAAATAAAATGTCTTAGTTCTTTATTGGGGGCGTAAGGTGAAATTTTACGCTTTTGTTTTTTATTTCTTTATATAGGCAAAAAAATGAAAGGAACGCCGTTTTCTTGGTTAATTCAATTGGTTGCAAACCAACGCCGTAAGCTTTTATCGTCTATGGTATTAGCCGTTGTTTATTCTTTACTTACGGTAGTACCATATTTTATTATTTATCATTTGGTTGATGGATTTATCAATGATGCTATTGCTGACTCCTATATTGTCTGGCAATTAGTTTTACTTGCTACGATTGCATTAGTGATGAAAATGCTGTTGCAACTAGCATCTGGATTATTGTCGCACAAAGCCGCTTTTCAACTATTATTTGAAATACGCCAACAAATTATTGACAGCGTAGGGCAGTTATCATTAGGTGAAAGTAATAAACAAGCTGCGGCATCAATGAAAAAAATTATTTCAGATGATGTCGACAGAATTGAGACTTTTATTGCCCATCATTTACCAGATATGGCTGCTGCGATTGTGAGCCCTTTAGTTGCTTCACTGCTCTTGTTATATATCGATTGGCGATTGGCACTTATAGCTCTCTTACCTTTACCTATCGCTTTGGTTTTACAAGCTCTTATGTTCAAAGGCTTCAACGTTAGAGTAGATGAGTACCATAAAGTCGTTTCCAATTTGCATATTAGTGTTGTCGATTTTGTAGCATCTATACCTGTAGTAAAAGCGTTTAACATGACGGTCGATTCGCATCAAAAATATCGAGATGCAGTGAATGAGCATCATAAACTGGTGACGAATTGGTTATTAGATACAAAAACGCCAGCATCTTTATTTAAGTTATCGCTTGATCTTGGTTTGCTTTTTTTATTACCTGTTAGTGTATGGTTATACGCTCAAGGTGATTTAACGCTATCGACATTATTTATTTTTATATTACTGGGCGTGGGGTTGATGGAACCTCTTTACAACCTTATTCAATTTGGTGGTATGTTCAGTGAGATGCTAAAAGGAGTTGAAAAGATAAAATACTTCTGTGAAATAACTCCTCAGAGTGAGGGCTCTCAACAGCAAACTATAGCACATACAGGTATCACTTTTGATCATGTAACGTTTCGACATAATAAAGCGATTAAAAGTACTGTCGATGATGTTTCTTTTACTGCTTTGCAAGGAAAAATTACCGCTATTGTGGGGCCATCTGGCGCCGGTAAAACAACAGCGGCTCAGTTGATTCCTCGATTTTTTGAATACCAGAGTGGTGAGATCACTATTGGTAATAAGTTGGTAACAGATTTTCCATTTGTTCAGTTGATGTCGCTTGTTAGTTTTGTTTTTCAGGATGTTTATATTTTTGAGCAGACTATCAAAGAAAACATTCGGATGGGTAATGATGAGCTTTCCGATGAAGACATAGTTAATGCAGCGAAAGCAGCTTGTGCTCACGAGTTTATTTTGTCATTACCAGAAGGCTACGAGACGATAGTTGATCAAGGGAGTTTAAGTGGTGGGCAAGCTCAAAGAATTGCGATTGCTCGGGCTATAGCTAAAGATTCGCCTATTTTGATCCTTGATGAAGCAACGGCTTATGCTGATGCGCGCAATGAAGTTCGCATCCAGCAAGCAATTTCAAGTTTAATGCGAGGCAAAACAGTATTAGTTATTGCGCATCGTTTAAATACGCTTACTCATGTCGATAAAATTATTGTTATGGATAAAGGTAAAAAAGTGTCAGAAGGTACACATGGTGAATTGCTAGAAGGCTGCGAGCTATATCAGTCCATGTGGGAAGCACACCAAGAAACTAAAGCTTGGCACTTTGGGCAATCATCAAAGGGTCAAGAGACTATGACAGTGTCAGAGGGTGTAGAGTCATGTTGAGAATAAATACTTTAAAGCATTTAACCGGTACGTCTCTGAAAGGTTTAAATCGAACTGTATTTCTGACAGTGCTTGATGCTTTCTTTGCTTCTGCTCCCTATGGCTTTCTTTATTATATTCTGCTGGATATGTTAGCCGATAAGCCAGATATACAGCATCAATTTATGTTGGTGATCGGATGTGCTGTCATGATGATCATACGTGCCCTATTGGCACGAGTCATCCACGTGAACATTTCTCTTATTGGTTTTGATGCAGGAAAGCAAATTCGTCAGCGTTTAGGTGACCATTTACGGAAAATGCCAATGGGTTTTTTCCAGCGTTCTGATTTTGGCAGTGTTAATAACACCTTGCTAAAAGACATTGATATGATTGAGCGGATTTTTACTCATTTGTATGCACCAATTATAGCCACTGGTTCAGTATTGTGCTTTTTTGCCTTAGGCTTGATAGTTAAAGATTGGCGAATGGGGCTGGCTATGATGTCAACCTTGCCATTAGCTTGTTTCGCTTACTTACTAACGCGAGCTTATGCTAGGAAGTGGCAAAGTCACATGCAGCATTTGATGCATCAACTGAATGATGCCGTAATGGAGTATATGAATGGCTTAAAGGAACTCAAGTCATATAGCATGATGGGGAAAGCTTTTTCACGTTTAAATGATGTTTTAACATCAACACGTAATCAAGCCTTAAAAGCTGAGAAGGCAGCTGTATGGCCTGTATACAGCTTTAATGTACTGGTGGAGTCAGGCTTAATTGTGTTGCTGGTTGTACTTACTTGGGCTTGGTTAGAGCGTACAATAGCTTTACCGGAAGTATTATTATTTTTGATTGCAGCAGTTCGTTTTTTCAGGCCATTACTTAACATGTCAATGTTTTTGGCTGAGCTAAATTATTTAGATCTGGCTGTAAACCGAGTTGATGAAGTGTTGTCATTACCTACTATGCCACATGGTCAAGGCCGACCGCAGATTTCAAATATGGCGATCACCTTTAATGATGTGAGTTTCACTTATCCGGGTTCAAAAGATCCGCTTTTTGATAGTTTAAACCTAAAGCTCCCTCACAATAAAGTAACCGCACTTGTCGGCCCATCAGGCTCAGGTAAATCGACAATTGCGTCATTGATAGCTCGTTTTTGGCAGCTTGATTCAGGCTCAATCTCAATAGGAGAACAAGGAAGTCAGGTTGATATTGCAAGTATGCAAGTTGAGCATTGGCTTCAGCATGTCAGTATTGTGTTTCAATTGAATTATATTTTTAATGACACACTGGCGAATAACCTTCGTGTTGCTAAACCAGGTGCGACAGATGATGAATTGTGGCGTGTTATAGAGCTCGCGAAACTCAAAAATTTAGTGGCAGAGATGGAAAAGGGGCTTGACACCGAGATTGGTGCTGGTGGTGTACACTTATCAGGCGGTGAAAAACAGAGACTTTCAATTGCTCGTGCACTTCTTAAAGATGCGCCACTTGTTATCTTAGATGAAGCCACAGCCTCTCTAGACCCTGAAAATGAGCGAGATATCCAGGTTGCAATGCAAGCCTTAGTTCAGAATAAGACCGTACTTGTTATAGCTCATAAGTTATCAACAGTTCAATACGCTGATCATATTGTTGTTTTAGACTCAGGGAAGATCGTTGAGCAAGGGGGGCACGACACTTTGCTGCAAAATAAACTTCTTTATAATGAGCTTTGGAACCTTCAACAGCAAGCTCAAAGTTGGCACTTTATTTCGTAGTTTTTTGTTATTGAGAGAAAGCTGGCAAGATAACGTTTTGCCAGCTTTTAGTTTCTTGGTTTATACAAGCATAGCGTTGTGATCTCATTTCTCTTGGTGTCATAGCGATAGTTACACGTGATAATTGTGTTGATGTTAAATTTTTTGTTAAGGTTCGTGGATGTAGAAAAGGTCAGAATTGATTGGTGATGATTAATATTGACTAAATTAACAGCATCAAAATTGACTATTTCCATAATATGTGGGTATATAGCTTTGTATATGCTCTCTTTAGCCGAAAATAACAATGTAGTGCAATATTCATTAGAGTAATTAAGCTTCTTCAATAGCAATAATTCTGTTATGTCAGCAATAAGTGGTTGGATGCTTTTGCTCTGTTGCTGAGACATTAAAGTCTGGATATCGATACCAAATGAAAGGTTGTCGCCTGAGTGTTCTTTTTTACCGACTATTGCAATAGCACTATTATCGGTATGAGATATTGAACCTGTTAATCCACAAGGCCATTTCGGCGAACGATCTGCGGAGATTGGTACGTCGATTTCGTAACCCAAATTCCTTTTTATCAAGTACTTTGTGCATATCCGACCTGCCAAAAACTCCCTCTTTCTTTTGGGTACAGACTCTCTGACTGAATTTGGATATTCAATATCAAAGTGAAAAAATAAGTTTTCCCTAAATTTATCTGGAGAAAAACTAATTCTCATTATATCTAAAGATTTACCTTGATAATCAAAATTAAAAAAATTGAAGTCATTAATAAATTCTGATGATAAATTTTCCATTACTTTAAGGTTATGACCAAATTACTTGTTGCAAATAATTATCATTTACTTTCTTTTATATGTAAAGCATAATTTAGTTTCTCAGAAACCATACATTAATTTACCTATTGAACAGAAATGAAATTAAGGACTTTTATGGAAAGCTGCAATATTAAAGGTGAGAGTGAGAATTTTAGATCTAAACAAAGCAATGTCTTTTTTGTCATTATTTGTAGTCTGTATTTTGTTCAGGGTATCCCTATTGGTTTAACATTCCATGCTATTCCTACACTATTAAAAACACTCGGTTTACCACTAGAATTGATCTCAATGGTACCGCTCGCTGGAATTTTTTGGGCCATTAAATTTTTGTGGGCGCCATTAGTGGAAAATAATTGGCTAGGCTCTCTTGGGCGAAGAAAGTCATGGATCATACCTATGCAATTGGTGATGGTAATGACACTGATAACATTAGCGATGATTAACGTTACTGAACAGAACTTGGCCATAGTGACATTATTACTCGCGATCATTTCTATTGTGGGAGCGACACAAGATATTGCGACCGATGGTTTAGCAGCTGATCATACAGAGAAGTCACAACTCGGTTTAGTGAATGCGATTCAGGTTTCAGGAATTATTATCGGGATGTTAATTGCGGGCCCGTTTGCAATGGTTGCCTTTGAATATGTTGGGTATCGGGTGACTTTACTACTATTGGCCGCAATAGTGTGTGTATGTCTAATACCAATTATCACTTGGCAAGAGCCGAAAGTGAAGCACAGCAGTACAACAGCAAAAGCATCCCTTCTCAAGTTTTTCAAAGCCCCAAGAGCGACTTCAACTTTGGTACTATGTTCATGTGCCACTTTGTGTGGAGTCATCACAATGGCGCTGTCAAAATTTATCTTGGTTGACTTATCTTGGTCTATGTCGCAAGTAGGAATGCTAACAGGAGTTGGTCATTTGCTAGTAATGCTTGTAGGTTGTTTCATTGCTAGCAACCTTATAAAGCGTTGCGGATATCGCTCAACATTGCTGTTCGGCTTGCAGTTGGTTATGTTCGGTGGTTTTCTTTGGATAGCGATCGCCGAAGATTGGCTTTTGGGTGCATGGTGTGTGTGGTTAACATCTGTCATTGTAGGTTTGGGGATGGGTTTTATTGCGGTAAGCACCTATACATATTCAATGCGTTTTTCTCAGCAGACTTTGCAGCCTGCAACAAACATTGCTTTCTTTCAGGGAACACAGACTTTTGGAGAGATAGTCTTTTCTTCTTTAGCCACAAGTTTAGCGGGGGTTAGTGGATATAGTAGTGCTTTGGTGCTCGGAATAGTGATTGCATTGTCTTGCTTATTTGCAGTGTTGAAATCGACTCATTATCGCCACTGGAGTGATGCGTACAATGACTGAGTTTAATCAATATTTGAGCAAGTGAGCAAACGCCATAGACTGAATACGTATTGTTCTCTAGGAGCACATTGCGCTCGGCTTGGACGCCAGAGCGCAGTTTTAAAGTTGGAGTTATTTGAGTTCGTATCTAACGAACGTAGTTCGCATCAACGCTGACATACCAGTGTTGAAGCTTGCCGTCGGTTTTTTTGATCCACAAATCGTTGGTGTAACTCTCAATCTTGCCGTTAACCGTAAGGTTGAATGTGTTCTCGTCGAAGTCGCCAAGCTTCACAAACTGATCGGTCGTAATCAAAAACGGGTCCATGTCATCGACACCAACGGCATCGGATATCACGTAGTAGTGATAAGTAAATGGCTTGCTCGCGTCATTTGGGTTGCTGCGATACGCCACAAGCTTGAACGGTTCCGTTAATGGAGTATCGAGCGTTTGCTTGTCCATCGTCGCGGGGATTGGAATAAACAACCAAGCGGTAAACAGGCCGCAAGCCAAAACCATCAGGAAGAAAAGAGTCTTAATTGCTTTCATAGCAACCTTCAAAATAGGTGATGTTGAAGGTGCTATGGTAACAGGTTTGATTTGTCGATTGTAAGAGTATGAATAAGTGAAGGCGGCACCACTCTGTTAGGAAATTTGAACAAATTGACTCACTGTTCATAATTTGTTGTTTGTAAATCTGAACGAGTAAGCCCCTTACGACAACTCATTGTTTAATTAATGAGCGTGGCCTTGTGATAGGTTGATCAACATGACGCCTGCGGCAACAAGCCCCATGCCAATCCAAACTTTTGTGTCCAGGTGTTGGCTGTAAACGAAGGTCGAGATTAAGCTCACTGTCAAAATGGCTAGTCCAGCCCATAGAGAGTGCACCACACCAACAGGCATCCCCTTCATCGCTTGGCTCAAAAATAGAAACGCTGCCAAGTGCCCTGAGATCACCAGCAATGCGGGCACTGGCTTAGACAAACTAAACCCGTCAGTGGCTTTAAGTGCAACGTGAGAAAGTGCTTCAGCCATTACGCCCATCATCAAGAAAAACCAGCTCATATTCGTACCTTTATCTTTGTATTGTTTGTGTTGGTATAGCGTTGGAGTTTAAAAGTGTTAATCGTTGTTTAAGATAGTTGCAGCCAAACAGCAGGCACAAAAAAGCCCACACCTCACGCTTTTGCAAGGTGTGGGCTAAATAGGTGTTGCTACTTGTTTAGGTAAGCCGCGTGGAACTCAATATGCTCATCAATAAAGCTAGAGATAAAGTAGTAGCTGTGGT
Source organism: Vibrio sp. IB15 (assembly GCF_016406055.1). Classification (NCBI taxonomy): domain Bacteria; kingdom Pseudomonadati; phylum Pseudomonadota; class Gammaproteobacteria; order Vibrionales; family Vibrionaceae; genus Vibrio; species Vibrio sp. IB15. The sequence continues at coordinate 4,095 of NZ_JAEFCE010000014.1, read as the reverse complement.
CGTAACCTGGCTGCATACGTAGCTCTAAATCGGCATTGGTTGTCTTCGCTGCTTCTACCAATTGCTCAGGTTTCAGTTGTTCAATTAGGAAGTTATCCGCTTCGCCTTGGTCAACCAACATTGGCAGTTTAGTGCCTTTGGTTTTTAGAAGCTCAGAGGCGTCGTACTGCTTCCACTCTTCAATATCTAAGCCTAGATATTGGTTAAATGCTTTTTGGCCCCAAGGACATTGCATTGGGTTACTGATTGGGCTAAATGCAGAGATAGAACGGTAGCTATCTTCGTTCTTGATACCAATCGTTAGGGCACCGTGTCCACCCATGCTGTGACCAGAAATTGATTTCACTGATGTCACAGGGAAGAAAGACTCAATCAGTGCAGGAAGCTCTGTTACCACGTAATCGTACATGTGGTAATGGCTGTCCCATGGCGCTTGAGTAGCATTCACGTAGAAGCCTGCACCTTGGCCTAAGTCGTAGCTTTCATTGTCAGCAACGTTCTCACCACGTGGGCTTGTATCTGGTGCAACAATAGCGATGCCTTGCTCAGCCGCAGCTTTAAATGCGCCGGCTTTTTGCATAAAGTTTTCATCGGTACAGGTTAGGCCTGATAACCAATATAAAACAGGAACTGGGTTTTCTTTGCTTGCATTGGGTGGCAAGAAAATCGCGAAACGCATATCGCAGTCAAGCGTTGCAGAAAAGTGGGCGTATTGTTTGTGCCAACCACCAGCAACCTTTGCTTGGCTAATGTTTTCGATTGTCATTTATTGTGCTCCGTAGGTTGATGGTTTCGGAATTAATGTATTTGATTTTCTATAGCTTAAGCTAAAGGTTTCACCACCCACCGGGCAGGAGGTGGTGAAGACAGTTTCGCTCTGATGTTTAAATCAGAACAGTGGTCTCGACACCTAGGTGCCGAGACCAAGGAGAATTATCTGTCCATGTGTAACACAGTACGGATAGATTCACCTTTGTGCATGAGTTCGAATGCGTCGTTTACTTCGTCAAGGCTCATTGTGTGAGTGATGAACTCTTGAAGACCAAACTCACCCGCCATGTAACGGTTTACGATTTCTGGAAGCTCAGAGCGGCCTTTAACACCACCGAAAGCAGAACCACGCCATACACGACCTGTTACTAGTTGGAATGGACGAGTTGAGATCTCTTGACCTGCGCCTGCAACACCGATGATTACAGATTCGCCCCAACCTTTGTGACAACATTCAAGAGCTTGACGCATCACGTTTACGTTACCGATACACTCGAATGAGTAATCAACACCACCATCTGTCATCTCAACGATAACGTCTTGGATTGGCTTGTCGAATTTCATTGGGTTGATGCAGTCAGTCGCGCCAAGTTGTTTCGCTAGCTCGAATTTGCTCTCATTGATATCAACACCGATGATTTTGCTTGCACCAGCCATACGAGCACCGATGATTGCAGAAAGACCGATACCACCTAGGCCGAATACAGCAACTGTGTCGCCTTTTTCAACTTTAGCTGTGTTCAGTACCGCACCCATACCAGTGGTTACGCCACAACCTAGAAGACAAACTTCCTCAAGAGGTGCTTCTTTAGCTACTTTCGCTAGTGAAATTTCTGGAAGTACCGTGTACTCAGAGAAAGTAGAACAACCCATGTAGTGGAAGATTGGCTCACCGTTGATAGAGAAACGGCTTGTGCCATCTGGCATTAGGCCTTTACCTTGAGTTTCACGAACCGCTTGGCAAAGGTTAGTTTTACCAGACTTACAGAATTTACATTCGCCACACTCAGCTGTGTAAAGTGGGATAACGTGGTCGCCAACTTCAACGCTTGTTACGCCTTCGCCAACCATTTCAACGATACCGCCACCTTCGTGACCAAGGATAGAAGGGAAGATGCCTTCTGGATCGTCACCTGAAAGAGTGAATGCGTCAGTGTGACAAACACCAGTAGCAACGATACGAACAAGTACTTCGCCAGCTTTTGGCAGTTCAACGTCAACCGTTTCACGCTTTAGCGGCTCGCCCGCTTTCCAAGCAACCATAGCTTTAGATTGGATATGAGTTTGACCAGGTTTGATTTCGATAGTCATTGGATGCTTCCTTTATATGTCAGTACAGCGGATAACTTTGCAATTAAGTTCAACTCGTTAAGCGTAGTCGAGCTTAATTGTTTCCGCTCTCTCGTTTTGTTGGAGCTAGTATAGGTGTGAGTACGGGTTTTGATAATCCCTCTAAATGGAAAATTATTATTACTTATTTGTAATAATTGATGGGGTTTGAAGGGGTAGCGAAAGGAAAGGTGTTGCTAAGAGAATCTATCGAAAGTCTATACCGTAACTAGGTAGAAGGGACATTTTCTGGAAATAAACAGAGCATAAGCTTGCCGCCTATTTTCTAGTTGTAGGTTTGAACATGCTTTTATCTCTCCCACCTCCAGTGATGCTATCACTTGCCATTGTGCTTGAAGTTGTCGCCACTTCTTTATTACCCAAAACGCAGCAGTTTACTTCTTTGCCCGCGAGTGCCGCAGTATTGGCTGGCTACGGCTGTGCTTTCTATCTATTGTCTCTAACGGTGCAAACCATGTCTTTGGGTGTGGCGTATGCGATTTGGTGTGGGGCCGGGATAGTGTTAGTCGCAGCACTGTCTTGGCTAGTTTACGGACAAAAGCTCGATATCTACGCAGTCATCGGTATCGCTTTGATTTTGGCAGGTGTGGTAATTATTAACCTGTTTTCGACGTCGGTGAGTCATTAGGGGCTAGATTGTTTTTGCCCCTATTCAAGTTAAAACCTATCTCAACATATCTTGTCTGAGTTTAAGCTATATCCTTTTAAACCACTGAAATCAGTTCAAGGTAATCACGTTTCTTAGAAGTTGACATTGTCAGATTTCGGTATAGGATGCATAGAAAATACCTCTTCCATTAAAGGATATACGCCAATGAACAACTAATTCTGTTTCATCCATTTAATCATCGGATTTACAGGATCAGTAGGCGTAGTCTATCTTTCATATCTACAAATTAAAGAATCAGCTTAAGATTTAAAAGTTCATATTGAACTGAGTTCTACGTCTATCTTCCTAATTAATAGGAGGCTTTATGCCCAAGATAAGTACAGGTATCATAAATCACAATAGTTTAGTTTGGGATAAATTCGCGCTAGCTGAAGCGGATTGGTCAAAACCTGTGTCGCAAGAAGTAATTGAGCAAGCCAAGTTGGGAAACTGGTCCGTTCATATTACAAAGCAACCATTAACCGAAAGTTGGCTTCCGAAATGTATAGAGGGCAAAAAAATATTGTGTTTAGCCTCTGCAGGTGGTCAACAGGCTCCTGTTCTCGCGGCAGCAGGTGCAATAGTTACGGTATATGACCTCTCTCGAGAACAGCTCAATAAAGATAAATTCGTCGCTAAACGAGACGAACTGAACATTACCACTATTCAAGGAGATATGAGAAACCTTAGTATCTTCGAAGAGCAGACATTTGATTTTATCATTTCTCCAATATCAAATTTGTATATCCCTGATCTCAAAGACCTTTGGAATGAATGTTACCGAGTCCTTAAAACGAAGGGGATTTTATTAACTAGTTTTTATAACCCTGTATTATTCATTTTCGAAAGAAATAAAAAGCTAGAAGAGCAAGGGCTCATAAAACCTAAATATGCGATACCGTATTCTGATAAAACTAGTCTTACCCAAAATGAATATGAAGAAAAGCTATCTACAGGACAGGCCATTGTTTTTGGACATACTTTAACAGAGCAAATCGGAGAACAAATTAATTCCGGTTTTGTAATTGCTGGTTTTTATGAAGACGAACACCCAACCCCGCGATTTATTATTGAAAACTATTTACCAACAATGATTGCAACTAAAGCTATAAAGCTTTAGATTGCTTTCGCAATGTTTATTACGAAAGAATGACGATATGTAAGGGAAGGACTTGATGCACAATAGGTTCTTTCGGGCTTAATTTTGTCCAAGAATTTCTCAGGTTGAATTTTTACCCGTGGCACTTTCTAGCTCGAAAGTGCCCCATTCCTTCTCAGCGCTAAAGTCTAACCATAATCTGCAATTGTAAGATTGCCTTACCTGT